>JAGANI010000031.1 GCA_017624285.1 Clostridia bacterium | reverse complement strand
TAATAAAGGTTTTTTTGTTCTGATGAAAGTTTATTCGCTTTTTTTACTACTTTTAATTTTTGCCCACAAATTGGACAATAGAATTTTTTAAACAATATTCTTAAATCTATCGAATACGAATAAATCATAAGCATCAACCATTCCCTTTCAAATAATCTATAATAGCGACAATGTTAATTGAAATACCAAAATCTACCAATCCAAATCCTGGGTCAATTTTCAATTCCCCATTCTTGTAGGTAAAGAAGAATTTTGCAGTTAAAAAGTCAACTTGCACACCAATAAATCTTCCATCATATCCTATTGATAAAACACTTGCATTTGCCTCAATACCAATTCCTTTTTTATAATTTATACCTGCATAAACACCAATATTGCCAGCAGAAAAATATAAAGAGTTTGTTTCTGCTTCATCAAAATACAAATTTCCTTTGTATATTGATAATCCCAAACTAACAATTACGAACCCTTCTTTTGATAACTTAAAGAACTCAGGTTTAGTAACAACAAACCAATTACTTTCCCAATGGATCTTCTTAGATATACTCTTAACAAATACATTATTTAGGTCAAATGTATCGGTAGTTATAGTTCCATTAGAGACAGCACGGCCATATGAAAGACTAATTGGACTATTATGGGCAAACTTATACCAGTTAAAACCATCAATATTTTGGAAGTTAAACGAAGATATGGTGTTTGGTTGTATAAAAAAGCCAATTTCTGGAGAATAAAAACCATTATTGCAAATATAAAGATTACTTTCTTTATTATAAAATAAGCCTTTAAATCTAAACGGGTTTTTATGCCCAATATGGTTTTGGTCAGTAATGGCGTTGCCATTACCATCTAAAACCAAATGATTACCCCAACTATCATATTTATATTGTACAACGGTATTGCCATTTCTGTCAACAATTTCATAAATATTACCTAAGCCGTCTATACGATAGAAATATTGTTGACCATTTGATAAAGAATAGAGACCATTTTTATCGTAAGAAAAACTAAGCGAGCCATAATCGTAAATATTACCATCAGGTGCATATATTATATCCTTATTGTTGATTGACCTTAAGCGGTTTAAACAGTCATACGTAAACGTGTTACCATCGTAAGAAGATATTAACGTGTCTTTACCCCAAGTAATTTGTTTGCCATTAATGTTGGTAGGTAAATGGGGTATATTGTAAATAACGTCTTGATTATTAATTTTAGTTAATATACCGTTTGTATAGGTGTAAGTTAAAGTTTCAAGCGGGGTAGTTGTATCATCAATAGTAGCCGTTGTGTATGCGTAGGTCTTTTTAGAAACTAGGTTGTTATCGTTATCGTAGGCAAAGACGTACGATTTATTAAATGACAGGTTATCTTCTCTAACAACACGGTCTAGATAATCATAAGTGATACGATAGGACTCGGTGTTTTTGTGGATTGTTTTTACGGGTCTATTAAAGTCGTCATATTCGTGTGTAATTATTGGGCTAGTGTTATAAGTGTTGGTTGAAGAATCATAAGAAATCACTTCTGAAATTTGAGAAATAATATTAGTAAAATAATTTGTAGAGTTGTATGCGCTACCTTTAAGATAGTCTACTTTATCTTGTAAAACAAATCCAGAAGGGGTGCCTCGATATTGTACGTACTTAGATGATAATCTATGTACGTCATCTATAATGTATACAGTTTCATAGTCATGTGCTGTAAATTTTTGTAAAGCATGATTTCCACTATCTTTATAAGTATAGGTAGTGTTAATATCACCATTTGTTTTGCTTAAATAACCATATTTATTGTATTTATAATTTTCCAATAAACTATTTCTATATGAAATAAGTTGATGGTTATCATTATAAGTAAAGTTTTCGGTTTCATCTAAAACATTATCAATAATAGTAGTTACGTTACCAAATCTATCAAAAAGTTTTTCAGAAGTGCATACAGCTTCAGCATTTGAATTTGCTTTATAATATTCTTTCAAATGAGTTTTTGATTTATTATATTCTTGAATAAATTCTTCGCCCCTGAAGTTTTTCATAGTGGTTTTATAATATTTTTCTAAAACATTTTCGGGGCTAGTAGCAAAATATTCTTCATAATTGTATTCGACGAAATAAGTATCTGATAAAGATATTTTTTTGATACGTCGTTTTGCATCGTATGTATAATTTACAGTTTTTACACCATCAGAAACGGATATGATTTCACCAAGAGCATAAGTTAAATTATAAGTTTTTAAAACAGTACTTCCTTTTTTATACTTGATTGTAATAATATTACCATTATTATCATATGTAAATTGCTTAATAACACCATTAGGGTACGTTACTTTACTTACTAAACCAGTATTTGCTTTATAACTATATGAAGTATATTTTTTGCCACCTTCGTGATATTCTTTTAATATTTTACCATTGCCATTATATTCCAATTGCTTTATGTAACCTCCATGAGTTTGGTCAGGAATTACTGCTTCATTATGGTATATCGCAGGGAAAGTTCTTTCAAGCACTAAATAACCGTATCCATCGTATGTAAACATTTTAACAATAGGGGGTTCATAATCGATATCGTTAGGGGTCGTGTTGATACCACTAGTAAAGTATCCTACTTGTTGTAATTTATTATCGGTTGTGTACAAATATTGTTTGATATTTTTAAAAGTTTTTAGTACTTGATTTTGCTTTGTTAATGTAACCTCCTCTACTTCTCTGGTTAAGTCTTTAACATGTCCTCGCGTATAAGTGGTACACGCCTTTGCCGTCACTTTAAAGCTTTCATTTTCTTCATTACAGTAAGCATAATCAATATTTTCTTTTACTTTTTCCGTTAAAAGGTTGTTTTTATCGTAATAATGCTTAATAATAATCGAATCATTATCGGACATTGTAAAAGATGATTTTGGGGTAAGATTAAGGATACAGTCTTTAGCTATTTTTACGTATTCATATCTTTTTAACTTTGGAGTAGCATCAATCTTGCCGTACTGCTTTGCTGACGTAACCTTGTTATTTTCTTCTACGTAAAGTGCAGTGAGTTTTTCATCGTTGTCAAACTCATAATATTCTTTATTGCCATTGTGATCTGTGATTGTTGCTGAGTTTGTGCCGTATTCAATATCGTAAGAAGATAGCAAAGTATTTGTATAAGAAATTAAAGGAATTTCATTTGCGCCAGAATAGTTGGAAATATTAACAAGTTTACCATTAGAATAACTAAACGTGGTAAAAAGCTCGTTAGAAGTGTCAATCCTTACAATATTAATGCCACCCGCTCCGTGGGTAAACCTTATATGTTCGGTATCGCTATAATTTATTCTTATAGGGATGTCGTTGGTGCCGAAGTGAAAATACGTTTCGTAAGTTCGCTTTTCATTGCCGTTTGCATCATATTCTCCCGTGGTGTTACCAGAACTTATCTTTGTAAGTATGCCGTATTCACTATTGATATAATTAAAATAAAGTGAGCCATTATTTGAACTTGTTATTTTTGTAATTCTGTTTTTTTCATCAAGGTATATAAATTCAAATTTGCCATATAAATCTAATGTAACGCATAAATAACCATCTATATTAAAGCCTTTATATTGAGAGTCGTTAACTAGCCAACAAATAGGTTCATGCCTATTTATTTGATTATCATTTGTGTCTCCAGAATTAATAAAACTAAGATATGCTGTATTGTCTGCAATAGTTGCAGGAGGCAAAGTACTAATATATTGATTACTACCTTTAATTATATATTCGGGTTCTTCATTTTCATCATTTTCGTTTTTATTGAAGAAATAGTGGATGTTAGCAAAAGAGTCGACGTACCTGTATGGCGTTGTACCATCTAGTTCAAATTCAATATGTTCACACATATTGAATCGAGAATTGTACCCATAATAACTTCTAAAGTCCTGTGCGCCGTAGATAAATTGTATAGGTCTATCAATCAATGTTTTATTTTTATCAATAGCATCAAAAACAAAGGAATAGTCGGCGGTTGATAAATTGATTTGCGCGATACCGCCCGAAATTGGCAATTGTTTAATTGCTTTAGGGGGCGTGACGGAAACGTCAGACGTGGTGGTTGAAGTTTCGCTAGCTTGCGCTGTGGGTTCGCTTAAGTTATAAGCGCTTGTAGATAAATTTTCACAAGTCGCGTTTGTGGCGGGTTCGTTTAAGTTATCTTTTTTAGGTAAAGTTGTTGATGCGTTTGCATCAGGTAAATTTGTAGTGGTATAGTCCGCTACGGTTTCGTTAGTTTTCATAATTTTCTCCTTATATAATATTGTAGCGGTGCGTCCACCTGCTTTAAAAAACGTCTTTTCTAAAGCCAAACTGCAGTTTAAAAAGGTTGCCCTTTCTATAATTAGCATAACACGACTTTTTTATTTTTGAACGCAGTATGATACTTTTTTTTGCAAATTTAATAAAAAAATTTAAGGGTAAAAATTTCAAATAAAAAAAAGGATAACCAGTCGGTTATCCTTTTAATTTTAATTAAATAATTATTCGTCTAAAAGCTCGTCATAGGTAAATACTGCTAAATGTTCACCAACGCCGTCAACGGGTGTGTTTGGGGTGTGGAAGGTTATGCGTTTAACGCCTTCTAAATCGGTAAACATCATGGCGTGGCCACCGTCGTAAACGTAGCTAGCCTTTTTACCACGATAGTATATCGGTAAATCCCTTTGCGTCCAAGGACCTTTTAGCGTATTAGATGCGCTATCGGCAACCGTTACTGCGTAGCCGTCTTTACAGAAGTTTGACCAAAGCATTTTAAGTTCACCTTTTTTGTTGTAAAACATAAAAGGACCGTCCGTTACGCCAGAAGTCGCCCAAACGGGGTCTTTTGCGTAAAACATATGCTCAGGCTCGGTAACAAAGTGGGTTAAATCTTCACTCAGTTTAGCGTAAACCATACTGCCGTTATGGTCGGGCATACAAGTCCACTCATGCACGAAGACCATATACGGGTCGCCGTTTTTATCTATAAACAAAGTGCCGTCTATAGCGTCCCAATCAGCAGGGGTTATACGCCCGTTGCAGATATCTTTAAACGGGCCGTACGGCGTTGCGGATTTATATATAGAAATACATCTATGTTGCAATACTGACGAAAAAACCGAAGTTATAATATAGTAGTTGCCTTTATAGTAATGGCACTCCGGCGCCCAGAAAACGTTTTTTTGCGGGTTTTTTGCTTCCGAAACTGCTAAAACGAGCTTCGGCTCTGACCAGTTAACTAAATCAGCGCTTTCTTGCACGTAAACGCCACCTTCAACACTATCACACATATTATTGCTATAAAGTAAATATTTGCCGTCAGCCACCACGATAAACGGGTCGCGCACTCTAACATTTTTTACGTCCAAATGATTTTCCATACCTTTATTCCTTATATTAAAAGTTTAGTAACCTTATTATATAATATTAAATAGGGGAATTCAATAGTTTTTTTAACAAAATTACTGTGTTTTTTGCTTTTATAAACGATTAAAACCTCGGGTGTTTTTTCTGTTTTTGTTTTTCTTAACTTTCACTATAACCGAAATTATTATTATAATCACCACAAGCCCTGCTGCACCTAAAACGGTAACTTTATTTATATATTTAACCATTTTGCCACAATCGGTACAAGTGCCGTATGCCGTTAAGTTTTGATGACCTAGTGCTTCTATAACGGCGTAGGTGCGTAAGTCTTCTATTACGGTTAAAGCAGTTTCATCGGTAAACGCCGTGCCACACTCGCAAAGGTAGTATTCTTCATGTCCGTCCGTGTCGCACGTGGGGTTGACCTTATCAATTTTTTCGGGATGGTGCGCGCCTACTTTGTCGCTTAAATATGTATCCCTATCGCTAATTAAGTTACAACCAACGCAATCGTAATAGTAAATATAATGCTCCGTACACCTTTCGGGGGCGTATTTTAAGTGAGCGGTATCTTCAATCTTTTGGCTAAAAGAATGCCCCGTCGCAGGTATAATTACGTTTTCTTTATTAGGGATAACTATTTTATGACGGTTATCCATAAAATACTTACCACAATCGGGGTTGTTGCATTTATAGTATTCAATATTGCCAGGCTCTAAACAAGTAGGGGGTACGGCTATAACGTGCGTACTACCCATATAATTGCAAGTGCTTATAGTAATATTAATTGTTACGGCGTTACCTAGACGGGTACAACCATATGTAAATTCACAATCAATACCCGATTTATAAGCAATTTCTTCTATATTATCCGTAACAAAAGCAATAAAGTTTTGCGCGTTGCCGTCAATAAATACTTCCGCCACCAAGGAGTTTTGCTTTAATATATCGGCGATACTTTGCGTAGTGTAACTTGTTAAGTATCTATTGTTTAATATAAAATAGTTTTTATCTAAACTGTTACAGGTCGGTAGCGCGTATGCGGTTTCGTCAATTATATGGTCTAAATTAATTATCTCGTCCGATACGTTAAAGTAAGCGTAATACGTCGTGCTAACTTGGTCGTTCCAAGTAAGGTCTACGTGGTAATAATTATTATCAATTTTAACCATATTCCAGGCGTGGTTTTCTTGGCTACCACTAGATGGGTTGTTGCTTTTGCCAAAAACTAATAAAGAGGGTATCTTTACTTTATGTAATAACACCTGCAAAGCTTCTGCATAGCCTTCGCAAACGGCATTACCTATAACTAGCGCACCGTAAGCATTGTGCGCGTGGGTAGATTGGCTATAAATAACCTTATCGGCAAGTTTATCGTGGAAGAATTTTTCCTTTTCATAATCGGTTTCTAGCGCGTTAGCACCTAATAAAAGGTCGTTTACAGCCTTGTCAAACTCCGCTCTAGCCGTTGTCAAGGCATCGCCAGTAAGTAGGTAAGTAGGTAATAATTTAGTTACTGTGGTTTCGCTTTGGTAAAAGCGATATTCGTTATCAAGCCAAAAATGTTCGGCGTGGTCGCGCCTATAAGCGTCAAGCACTAATTCTAATTCTTCTTCAGTTAAAGCATCAACACCGTTGTGGACGGTTATCACTTCTTTATTAGACTCAATCCCCTCGTAAATCATATCGTAAGCGTATAATAGCGCGGTAGAATTATTTAGCGTTTTAAGGGCGTTTCTACAATAGTAAAACGTATCGTCCGCATAAGCCTTAACAGTATTATTTTTATTAAAACGTATTTCGCCAAACAGCGGGAATATCAAAATTAAACATATAAAAAACAGTAGTGGTTTAAATAAAAATTTTCTCATAAAATCAAAAATCTAATATAACGTATCCCGTTATTTTAATTAAAATGCATCAGGGCAAAGACCTTCGTTAATAAAATCGTCGTTTCTAACGACGTTACCACCAAAGCCGGCAGTACGCGTGTACTTATCTTTTACGTTTACGGTTTTAGTAACCGTGCCAACCGTATCAACGGCGTTTACTAAAATATTGCCGTCGGGTGCAACTATCATTGACGATCCACCCTTAAGAGGCGTATCCATCGAAAAAGACGAGCGCGCTATAAAAGAGTTACATCTAAACGCCAAAAGTTTGCATTGCGCGTTTATAATATCAACACGTTCACCACGTTGGTAACCAGGGATAACTATAACGTCGGGTTTAAATTTAGCGATATGTTCGATTTGCTCGTTAAAATAAACGTCGTAGCAAGTCATAAAAGCAAAGCGTATGCCGTCAACTTCTGCCGTGCAAGCACATTTACCGCTACCGTTACCCGGGGTAACGCCAAGTTTAATTTCCGACGGGGGTAAGTGCTGTTTATCGTAAATAAACTTAACTTTGCCGTCTTTACCATATAGGTAGGTGCTATTTTTAATTTCACCATCACGTTTTATTAAAACGTTTATAGCTACGTACGCTTTATTTTTTAGGGCAGATTCGGAAGCTTTTTCAAGCATCATTTCTGCGCGGGGTAAGGCTTTAAGTTCACTTTCTACGTCGCTTAAACCACCAGCGTTAGAGTATTCCGGCAAAACGGTTAAACTGCCTTCTTCGGTGGGGGTATCTAAAATTTTAAGTAAAAAATCAGCAATAACTTTATCTGGGGTATCGCCAGAGTAATATCTTGGTTGTGCAACGGTAATCTTCATGTTAGTCCTCGTCTTGTTTATATTTTATTCCACTATTTATAAAGCCAACTTCTCTAAAAGATGCAGGGTTGTGGCGTATAATATAATCTATGTAGCTATCAATCATTTCAGCCGTAAAAACGTAACCCGCGGGGGATAAATGCCAATATAAATTGCACTTTTCTCTAAAAGCGTCGTTATACGTAGGGCCGTATTTATATAAGTCTATAACAAAGGTGTTAGTAAACTTTTCGCTAAGCTTATAAAAAGCGTCTATTACGGCTAAAGTTTCTTCCTTCAATTTTTGTTCGTCAGGGAAGGTAACTAAAAAGAACTTCGCATCGGGTGAAATTTCTTTGTATTTAGAAATTATCTTGCCGTAGTAGCCCAAAAAAGTTTTTTTGTTGTTTTCGTGGTTGTTCACGTCAACGTCGTCAACCGAGCCTATCTCGTAATGACGGTTATAAATATCGTTTACGCCTAGCGCTATAACGTATGCTTGCGCCTTTAAATCGGGGTTAAAGTAGCCCATACTATCGGCAAAAGATTCGATATATTCACTAGCAGTCATCCCACCTCTAGAAAAATTATACGCTTTAATGCCGTTTTTCCTTGCGATAAATTGCCCCCAAGAATATTCAAACATATCGTGATAACCTGTTTTACCGTCTTTATCACGCGTTTCAAACTCACCAGAAGATAAGCTATCGCCTATAAACGCCATAGTCCTAAAAATTGAAGTACGACTATAACCTGTAACTAAATGGTCAAGGGGTTTTTCAGTTTCGTCATAAAAATATTTGTTCCAATCCATAATGCTATCCTTTAAGTTTATTTTTGTATTCGGTGGGGGACGTACCCGTTATTTTTTTAAATTGTTTGGTAAAATACGTTACGTCGGTAAAACCAACTGTTTCAGATAATTCCGAAATCCTTATGCCGTTACCGTAAATTTCTAGTAGCGACGTAGCGCGTTCAATCCTAAGTTTATTTAAAAATTTTACCGGCGAAAGTCCCGTTATCGCCCTAAATTCCGCACGGATATAATCTTCAGCATAACCACTATTTTTCAATATGGTGGCAACGCTAAACTCGGTATCGCAAAAGTTATCTTCAATCGCGCTAATTATTTTTTTAACGCTCTCGCCAAGCTGACTGTCGCAAGCGGTGTTTTCTGCCAAAAAATACGCATATGCGTTGCACAGCGCTTGCAAATAGTTTTCATCCCCGTGCCTATTCGCTAGTATAAGTTTTGCTAAAATCTCGCCTTCGCCCTTAGTGTTATCGGTCAAGCATATGGGGGACTTAAACATAAATATGTGCGAAAAATCCCCGGCAACGGATATATTTTTAAAGCCGTTTACCGATACCGAACCGTGTTCGGTTTTAGGTGGCATTATTATAACCGTACCTTTTTTAAATGGTAATTTATCGCTCCCAACAAGCATAAAACCTTCACCTTCTAGGTAAAGCATTACTTCCCACGCGTTATGGGAGTGCAGGGGGTATTTTATAGTGTTGTCAGCTGTAATCGAAATACTAAATTCACTCATATCATCACCAAAAAAATTATATCATAAATCTATCTTTTGTACAAGCCGAAAGTAATTTTTTAATAAAAATCTATCTTTTATCAAAGTAAAGGTTGTTTTTATACTTTGTTTTACTTTAAAATAGTCGTATAATTAATTAAACTATATTATAAGGATGGTTGTATTATGAAAAAATTTGTTGGTTTTGAACGTGGTATGGGCATCGGTGGATGGCTTACTAACTATAAAAGATTCAACGTATTGCCTATGCATAGGCGTTTACCACTTACCGTTGGGGATATGGAACATTTTAAAACTTATATTACAGAATCCGACGTTAAGTATATTAAAAGTTTAAAGTTAGATCATATCAGGGTAGGTTTTGACCAAGTCGTTTTAGAAAGCGAGCCTTACGTTTATCGTGAAGAGATTTTTGTTTTAATCGATAACTTTATCGGTTGGTGCAAAAAATACAATCTTAACGTAGTACTTAACTTACATAAAGCAGTGGGTAACTATTGCGATATTAAGGAAGATAAAGAACTTTTAGACGACGACGAACTTCAAAACCGTTTTATTGCATTATGGAAGCAGTTTGAAAATCGTTATTCATCCGATAACGAAGTCGTTTTTGAACTTTTAAATGAAGTTAGAGACGTCGACCCCGAAAAGTGGAACGCTTTGGCTGAAAAAACCATTATCGAACTTCGTAAATTAAATAAAGACCGTAAAATTATAATCGGTTCTACCGCATGGAACGACCCTGATACTTTAAAATATTTAAAGGTCTATGATGACGACAATATCATTTATACCTTCCATAATTACGAGCCTTTTGAATTCACTCACCAACGCGGTGTATTGCAAGAACGCACGCTTTACTATAACCGTATTATGGAATACCCTTCAAACGATATCGAAAGGTATCGTGATTACAAGGCTTTTGTCGAAAACAACCACGACGCTTATAAGGGTTTAGATAAAATGGATATAACCTTTATCCGTCGTCGCCTTCAACCTGCGGTTGATTTTACCAAAGCGCACCCCGACAAAATTTTATGGTGTGGGGAATTCGGCACGATACGTCACGCAGATATTAAGTGGAGAGAAAATTACATGCGCGATATGATTACCGTACTTAAAGAAAACGATATTCCGTACTGCGTTTGGAACTATTTAAGCACACCTAACGACGGCAATAGGTTTAGTTTAGTTGACGACGTAACGCGTAAAATTTTATCCAAAAAACTCGCTAAAATTATCAGGGGTGAAGTATGACGCCAACATCTAAAGTCTTGCTTTTGGCGTTGACTACTTCGCTTACCGCTGGTAGAAATATAATTTCTAAAAAGACTGCGCTTGGCGTATCAAAACAATCGGATTTTTACTTTTCTCAAGCGGTATTATTCTTTTCGGCGCTAGTTTTACTTACGTTAACGGGTGTGTGGGGTTTTAAAATTACGTCCTACTTAACGGTTGTTTACGGCTTAATTTACGGCGTATTGTTAATCTTATCACAGTGGATGCTAACTATAAGTTTAAAAACCGGTAATGCATCTATTTGCTCGGTAATATACTCTTTAGGGTTTGTGTTCCCGACGGTTATAGGCGCTATTGTTTGGGACGGTGGGTTTACCCCGTTACAAGGCGTAGGGCTTGCTCTCGCGCTTGGCACAATTCTTTTATCGACCTTTTCTAACCAAAACAGCGACCCCGCTAAAGGGGATAAGGATAAAAAAGACAATAAAAACCTTACTTTTTTACCATTTATTTTAATCGCTATGCTTGCTTCGGGTGGGTTAGGGCTTATGCAAAAAATCCAGCAAAAATCCGTCGTAGCGTTAGAACGTGATGAATTTTTAATTATAGCGTTTATCGTTGCAACGGTGGTTTCACTCATCTTTTTTGCTTTTTATAGGCAAAAACCCACGCTTGGGTTTAAGCAAACGGCGTATACTGCCGTAACGGGTCTATGTTTTGGTGGCGCAAACGTGTTAAACACCTTGTTAGCAGGCGTTATTAAAAGCGCGATATTCTTCCCAGTATTAAACGTATCGGCAATACTGCTTTGCTTAATTTTAAGTATCATTATTTTTAAAGAACGTTTAACTTTACAAAAAATAGGCGTAATGGTATTAAGTATAGCAACAGTTTTGGTATTTTCGGTTTAACTAAACGTTATAAAAAAGCACCCCGTCGGGGTGCTTTTATCATTTAAGCATATTTTAACTTTCTAAATAAGTATTTAATAATTTATTAAAGTCATTTGTGTTAAAACTAATGGTGTTAATCGTTACCGAAGTCGCATTTATAACGGCGCTACCGTTATCGGTTATAATTTCAATCGTACCGTCGGGGTAATTTATAAGCACGCCTTTACCGGTTATTTTGGTAAGCCTATCGCCAAATGGTGGACGGCTACATTGTAAAGCTTTAATATCCTTAACAATTTTAGCTGTATTGTTAACAAGTTTAAGTGTCGTATAACTGTTTTCGTTAAAAGCGTCTTCTCTTAAAACGTCGTTTTGATAGGTGCTTTTAATATAGCCCTTTATCTCTATAATACTAATGGTAACGCTATCCAGGTCGCTTTCTTTATAAAAATTATACGGTTTAGCGCAGCAGGTAAGTGTTAAAAGAAGCATAATTATCAATGGAAAAGTCAAAAATTTTTTCATTTATAAAACTCCTTAAGCTTAGTATTTGCAATTTTACTTTAATTAATAATTACGTTGAAAGTTTTTTTGCACAAACGGTAAAGTAAGGACGCATATTTTCTAAAAGTTCGTCCTCAGTTTCAGCGTTCGGGGTATCAGACCATAAGCAAAAACCACCGCCCAAAACACGGTTATCTGGGGCAACGGGGTTGTTTTTAGGTTCGTTACCGTCAAAAACGTAAGCGTTCCACTCTTTATCAATTTGCTCTACCGTGTAACCACTGTTAAAACCTTTGCCAAGCACGTAATAGGTGTATTTGTTGGTAAAGTTATATAGTTTATGCCCCTTTTCAAGATAATATAGCGCGGTGTTTTGCCCGTTATTAGCAAAAGGCGCCCAATATTGTATAATTAAGTCTTTATCAAGCTCGGTAATACCAGTCCAACCAGTATCGTAACTACGGTAAACGTCGTCGTTCCACATATGCAAGTTTTTATAGCCGATAGAACGTAAAATTTTGCAGATATCGTTTATATATAGTATAAAAGCGTCGTGAGCAACGGCGTTTTTATTGCCAGTCCTTTTAATTGCTAATTCTTGCCAATGGTCAAGGTTGTTCCATTTAGATAAGGTATCGTCGATGCTTTCACCCCAGCCTAAAAGTTCGTCCCCGCCGATATCAAAGGCGTCGCACCCTAGGTTATAGAAAAATTCCCCATATTCTCTATAAAGGTTTTGGGCAAATTCCACAGCGTCGGGGTTGGCAATATCAATCCCGCGTGAAAACGATAGTTGTTCAACTTCACGATTAACGCTAGAACCTTGCACTATTGCAACTTTACCGTTTTTGTGGAAGTAGTTGCTTATATCTTTATTAAAATACTGGTTGTATTTTTTAACGGCGTAGTTCATATGACCGGGGCTATCAAAGGACGGCATCACCTTTAAGCCAATGCTTTGCGCGTATTTAACGATATCAGCCATTTCTTCTTGCGTGATGTATTTATCGTCGTTTTCAGGCTCGCCATTTGCTTTACCCCAAATGCATAAACTATGGTCGCCACCCGCTAAGAAGGGGTATTGCTTTGACTCCAACCTTAAACCCATTTCTTCAGCAAAGTGTATGCTCAAGGTCGTATAGCCTACGGCGTATATTTCGTCACATAATTTTTTTATCCATTTAGGCGTGTAATATTTACGCCCACAGTCAAGCATAAAAATTCGCTCGTTTACGTAATAAATAGATTTATCCATAGATATCCTTTAATTTATAAATTTTATAAACGACGCTATTTATATAGCATTGTTTAAATTATTATAACAAACAAAAAAACGATTTTCAAGTAAAATAAATTTTTACAGTAGTGTTTTGTCGTTAATTTATTTTGGCTTCAATTTGCGTATCTATAAAAAAAGTAATTATAAATAAAACCCACCTTTGCTTTAGCGCAAAGGTGGGTGTGTTTTGTAAATATTAAAACAATGTAGTACGTATAGCGTTATTTTACAATAAAATTTCAATTACGCCAACGCAAGCAGGGGGCAGGGTAAAGTCTTTTAGGTCGATATCAACCACTTTAGTATTAAATACGTCTGTATTATCGGGTGTAATTTCCGTAGTGGGGTCTGCGCTTATATAGTACATTTTTGCGCTTTTACCGATATCTACGTTTAAGCGTTGAGCGTATTTATTATCTTTGTTTGCAACGTGCAAATATATTACGTTATCGGTTATAGATGCGGTGGCATCGATATTGCCTAAATAGTCGCAATCGATATAATATTTACCTTGGTGCTTCCTAAAAAGGCTCATAACTACGCCAACTGGTTGCAAGTAGGGGTTACCGTAATAAGGTACTGGCGACGGTATCATCAGCGCGTTAACCTGCCAAACGTTTCCAAAAAAATCAGCAAGCGTAGCGATATCTAAAACGTCGCTATGACGCATAATTACGTTGTGGCAAAGCGCGTAAGCAACGCCTGCGCCCCAGCAAGATAACACTTCGTTACGGTTGCGCCCGGGTAGGCAAAAATGACCCTCGGTCATCGCTAAACGTTTGTTGCCACGGTCGGCTTTAAGCTCCATAATATGCGCGTCAAGCGATTTATGTGCGTTAAGTAAATGCTCCCAAGTTAAGTCTGGGTCGTTTCGGTATGCCGTTGCCTTTAACGGACTATTCGCCAAGCCAGAATCAAAATGGTGGTGGAAGGCTAACGCTTCAACCCCATCGACTGTACTCATCTTTTTAATCCAGTTTTCACCGTCAAAGGTTTTATCACCCCAAGCGACAAGGCTAATATTATTATCGGCTTTTTTCATAGCGTCAACAAAGCGGTTAGTTGCTTCTAAGCAACCGTCCACGTCAAAACCACGCACCGACCTAATCGTGTAAGAAGTTTCGTTACCGATTTGCCAATATTTTACGTTATAAGGCATTTTTACGCCGTGTTTAATACGTAATGCGTTATCTGGGTTGTTGCAGTAATCAACCCACTCGCGCGCTTCGTCTGGTGTGCCAAGTCGTACACCGTCGTTTTTAGGATACGCCCAGTTTTTAAATCCGTCGGACTCCATATTTACTACGATTAACGGCTCAGCATCAACTTTACGACAAAAATCAATGACTTCGTGCGTGCCTACTAAGTTATGGTATATACCACCCCAACAATGGTTAATCATGGGGGTACGGGTAGGGCCTACGGCTTCCTTCCAGTGGTAATAATCTATCATTGTACCGCCAAATCTTACCATAGTGGGGGCAAGTTCTTTAACCTTATCTATAACGCAGGGTATCCAGTCGTTTTCATTAAAATCCCACGCGCTATCAATAGAAGCGTCTGCCGTGCCTAAAGGCTCCATAAATTGCATGTATAGATAGGGGGAAATCTCGTGTTTTTTAACTGTAGATATCTTTATATTTATCATAATATTTTCCTTTTATTTTTACTAAAAAATATAAAATAGTGGGTAACGTGTATTGCTTTTTTGTAAAATAGGCTAAGCGCGCCAAAACAAGTAAAAACTTGGGTTACTAAAAGCGGTATCTTTAACTAAGTCGTCTAAACTGCAAAGCGCAAAAACGTCGTTTTTAACTTCAACCTTACCCTTTCTGCCGTCCTCTAAATATTTACCGTCCTTAATAGACGGGTCTAAAATACAAATCCTACCGTCTTCTTCTACGTTATTAACAAAAACGTAATGATAGCCGTGGCTAAATAGACCTACGTAGCCGTTTTGGTCGCCACTAATACGCGCCACTACTGCGCCACCCGTTTTTAGGCAATAAAGTAGGCGTTTAGCGTCGCAAGTAGTTTCTAACTTAAAATTAAATTCCTTTGCAAAAAACGGGGCAAAGATGGGGTATTGCGTACCACTTTTAATATTTGCTTTCGCCTTATAAGATAGCGCTATGGCGTCTTCAATATTAAAATTAGCGTTTGGTAAAAGTTTATCTACTACCATTACGGCAGCGCATAATCCACAACCGCTGTTTGCAATCGTAGTGCTTTTACCTGCTAAACGCTCGTTTTCACTAAGTTCGGTCATAGTAACGTACGTTAAATTAGGGTAATCTAATTGGCGTATAAATTTCATAAAACACTTCCTAAAAAATTAATAATTTAAAACAAAAGGTTTAATATTTTAATTATTAAAAAGTATCGTAATAAACCACTTCGTCCATCGGTCTAAATTTATCGTGCAAGTCAAGTGGTTTTGCATCTTCGGCAGGGTAACCCATAACCAGTAATGCCACGGGTACAACGCTATTTGGCAAGTTAAAATGCTCTTTAATAAGTGCAGGGTTAAAATGCATTACCCAACAGCAACCTACGCCTATATCATGTGCTTTAAGCATCATGTGTGTTGCTACTATAGTTGCATCTATGGGTGAAGAAATAGCCCCGTCGTACGGTCTAACCCAGCTTTCATCCAGGTTATGGCAAACAAGCATTGCCGTTGGCGCGTTAAAATGGCAACGGGTGCATTTTTTAAGTTTTTCAATAGACTCTTCCGTATTTAACACAAGTATCCTTTGTGGTTGATAGTTGCATCCAGTAGGGGCTTTATGCCCTGCAATAAGTATTTTATCAACGTCGCTTTTCAAAACGCGTTCTTTAGTGAATTTTCTTACGGAAAACCTTTCCGCTATAAGTTTATCAAATTCCATATTTTTGTCCTATAAAATATTATGTTTTTTATTATTCTAACATTTTTTAGCAGTATTTTGTAGCCTTTTTTTAATAATTTTTGTGGTTTTTTTAGCATTATTTTAATAATTAATAGATAAATTTTAATTAGTAGCTTAAATAAACTATATAGTTTAGGAATTTTATTTGTAATGTGTAAAACTTAATAGTAAAAAGGATAGGCGTTAACCTATCCTTTTTTTGCGTTATTTTATAGCGTTTATAAAAACCAAATCGTTATTTAGGGTTGGTTTTATCAACTAATACTTTATGGCGGGAGATAGAAGTTGTATATCTACCAGCGATAAGGTCGTCAAGGGTAAATACCGTCATCCAAATTTCTCTATCCGACGTACGGTTACGGTCGTAAATAACGTAAATTGCGCCGGAAGAGGTAATAATGGTGTCAGGGTAAGAAACGCCCCCACGGTCATCAAGTAATAGTGTATAAGCCCAGGTATCGCCACCGTCTAAAGATAGGTAAGCCGTCAAGCGTTCACGCGAAGTGCTATCGTGGTAAACCATAAGCATTTTACCGTCGTCAAGTAAGTCGATAGTAAAGCGTGATTGCGGGCCGGTAATCTTAGACTGGCGCGCGTGCGTCCAAGTAAAGCCACCGTCGGTAGAAAAACTTTCGTAAACGGTAGTGCCTGCGCTAGGTCTTACTAAAAGCCATAACGTGCCGTCGGGTTTTTGTACTAAAACGGGGTCGTCAAGATTGTTTTTGCCAGAAGAAGTATCAATACACTCTGCCTTACCACGGAAAGCCCAAGTTGCGCCGTTATCGGTAGAAGCGTATACTCTAGTATAATGCGGTTCCATCCAATCAAAAGCAGCGTATAACCAAGTTGTAGTGCCGTTATCGTCAATTATAATCGGCTTACTTCTCATATAACCATCGGTCAAACGTTTTGGTGTTGACCAAGTCGGGTTTTGGTCGTCGGGATTTGTACAAACAGAAGCCCACGTACCCATCTTGCCATCAAAATTGCCAGTACCAGTATGTTGTATCCAGAATAACCATAAATCACCGTTAGGTGCAACCCATAATTCGGGTTTAGTTACTTGTACAGCCGTATCGGGGTGTACCACTGCAACGGCTTGCTTCCAGGTGTTGCAATTGTCGTCGCTACTATAAATTATAGCGTAATTACCCGTACCAAGCTCGTTTTTACCACCTGTAAACCAGCCTGCCCAAACTCTACCACCAGCAGTTTTTTCAATAGTCGGGCAACCTAACCAGTTTTGTAAATCGATATCGTAAAAATCACCTACGGGGTTTACGATAACGTCTGCCGCCGTCTTTATAGAAGGCATTACGTAATAATCATCCTCGCTATCTAACGGAGCGCCAAAGATTATATTGTACTTTGCAAAGTTAATTACTTCATCCTTTTCAACGTACTTGCTGTACATCCTGTTGCCAAACAACTGACCAACTGCAAGTCTAACCGGTCTATGTGGAACAAGCTCCCAACCAGCGTCTTTTACTTGTTGCTCTAAGGTTTTATAAGCGTTAGTGCCAGACGGTATTAGAAGATAAGCAATACCTGCGGTAGTTGCCTTAACGGTTGCGCCACTTTCAATGTTGTCCATAAAGTAAGTTAAGCCTTCAAGACCGGTTGGAACGCCGTTCATAGCGTAGTAAGTTCTATCGCTAAATAGACGCATACCGTCTTCAACCTTAGTCGGGTAAGAAGTGCTTACTGCAGGCGCTAATTTAGCAACGTTATCAGATATAACAAATTCCCCTGAGAAGATCGGGATACCCCATTTACCCCAGGTAACGGTTTCGCCAACTGCAAATTGCTTTTTCAAAAGAGCAAAGCCGTTATACGGGCTATTTAAGTAAGCGCCGTTTTGCGTAGCATCGCCAAAGATATTTAAGTCGGCAGGGATAGTGCTAGTAACGTCCGTCCAGCCAGCAGATACTAAACTGTTAACTATACTGATGTTACCACCTTTACTGGTAAGCATATAAACTTCGCCACTCTTAGTAACCGTAGCGGTGTGGGAGGATGCGTCGTATTTGTTTATAATATAGTTTTTACCTGCTAACCAATAGGGCATATCGTAGAAGGTATATTGAGCACGGTCGCTAAATACTAAAGAGTTTAACGCCATATTGCCAACGTAATCCGTACCCGATGGTTTTAATACTGCAAGTTTATCGTCGGTGGGGATAGGTTCATCTTTATAGATATCAAGTTTGGTGTCGGACATAATTAATACCGACCATCTGCCAAGCGTAAAGGTTTCGCCCTTTTCTACGTATTTTTCGTAAATAAAGTTATTTTTTAACGCAGCTGACCAAAGATTCCAAAAAGCAGTGTCAAGCAAGGTAAAGTTATACCCGTCAAATTTTTCCATTTGTGAGTTGTTCGTGCCAAAATCTAACGCTTCACCAGTGATTGCATATACCCAACCACTCTTTATAGCAACTGCTTCGTTATAGCCGTTGATCGACCAAAGTAAGTATTTTTTGCCGATAAACGCTTTTGGTAGGCTTGTAAATACGTAGTCGTTAGTGCTCCATACCTTAGAACCTATATTAAGGGTTTCAACAGTAGCGTTTAAACTATTTAATACGTATTTATCTAATTTTGCATAAACAGTTACGTCGTCGGTAATTGGGTCGTTGGTAAATTCATTTTCCCACGTGCCGTTGTCTGTATACCAGCCGTTAAATACGTAACCACAGCCTAAATTTGGGTCTTGTGGCATAGTAAAGTTGCCATTAGCATCGGTGTACACCATTTGATATACTTCACCATCGGCAACAAGCTTGATGGAATACGCCACGCGCGTTATCTTTGCATAAACGGTTAAACTACTGTTAATGGGCGTATTTTTGGTAAATTGATTTTCCCAAACACCGTCGTCGGTAAACCAACCGTCAAACGAGAAGTTTCCGCCAACCGTCGGGTTCGATGGGAAGGTTATCGTACCTTTTCTGCCAGTAGCTACCGTTCTATATTCTTCACCATTAACCATAAACTTTACGGTATAGGTATTACGGGTTATCTTAGCGTATACGTCTACGTTGCCGTTAATGGGCGTATTTGCAGTAAAGGGGTTAGCCCAAACTTCATCACCGGTAAACCAGCCGTCAAAGGTAAAGTTTTGCTCTACAGTAGGGTCTGCAGGCATAATTATTTTGCCGTCAGCGTCGGTAGAAAGCGTTTGATATAAACTGCCGTTAGCGTAAAACTTTACTTCATAAATCTTACGGGTTATTTTAGCGTATACGTCGGTATTGCCGTTAATTTTTGTCTCGTTAGTCATAGGGTTACTCCAAACGTTATTATCAGTAAACCAGCCGTCAAAAGTATAGTTGCTGTTTATTGACGGGTTGGCTGGTAAGGTTATCGTGCCTTCAGCGTTGCTATTAACGATTTTAAATAAGTTACCGTTAACGTAAAACTTTACTTCGTAAGTATTACGTGTAACTTTAGCGTAAACGTTGGTGTTTGCAGTGAATTTTGTTTCACTAGTTACGGGGTTAGCCCAAACGCCGTCGTCGGTATACCAACCGTTAAAGGTAAAGTTACTATCTACGGTCGGGTCGCTTGGCATAGTAATTTTACCATCGTTATCCGTGGTAACAGTTTGGTATAACTCCCCATCAACCATAAACTTTACTTCATAAGTGGGTGGGTTGCCACCGCCAGGTTTACAACCCGCAAAACACGTAAGCATCAAGCAAGGTAATAAAAAAAGTAATAATTTTTTCATACGGTTCTCCTTATTATGTCCTATTTTTAAAATATAATATTGACATTTAATTTTCAAGAGTATATACTATATAAAAAAGGACATTATTCTACAATGAAAGGTAAAGTTGATAGCGCCGTAAAGTTTTCTAAAAAAAGCCACTCGTGCCATTATTATCTAGAAGAAGTTTATAGACCGTACGACCATACATCAGTTAAGGAAGTTGGTTTTATTACGCCACGGCTTGCTTATATGCTTAAAGGCAGTTGTACTATACATTTGCCCGACGGCGAAGTTTTAGACTGTCCCGAAAACAGCGTGTGGTTTTTGCCAAAAAATAAGCCGTATAGGGCTGTTTGGCGTGCAAACGGGTATATTTCCTTCTACGTTGTAGAGTTTGACGTGGATTTTATTTCAGAACTTTTACCAACCCATCAAGTGTTTAAAGATACCGGCACGTTGCCGTTATTTAACGCGCTTTTTAAAAGTAGGGAGGACGGCGACGACGTAAAAGCGCTTAAAAATTTTTACTCTTTATTAGACGTAATCTTGCCTTTAATCAAAAAGGACGAGTCTAAAAAAATAGATAGTATTCTACCAGCATTAAATTTTTTAAAGGAAAATTACATCTTACCAATTAAGGTTGAAGACTTAGCTAAAATGTGCTATATGTCGCAATCAAGGTTCTATCAGGTCTTTAAAGAAATCACCAATACATCCCCAATAGATTATAAAAACGCCATAAAATTAGCCGATGCCGTCAATATGATTCAAATGGGATCGTCATTAGAGCAGATTTGTGAAAGGTTAAATTTTTCCTCTCCAGCGTTTTTAAGGCGTTTACTTAAAAAACACTACAATAAAACTCCTAAAGAAATTAAAAAAGAACGTCTACACATATAGTTTTTACGTTTTTATCGGTAAAACTTTATTTGTACTAAAAACTAAAAGCATCAACGCCAAGTTGATGCTTTTTTTGTAAGATTTAATTTTTAATTATTAATTTGCGTTAAATTTTAGGGGCGTGTTTAAGTA
This sequence comes from Clostridia bacterium, assembly GCA_017624285.1. Classification (GTDB taxonomy): domain Bacteria; phylum Bacillota; class Clostridia; order Christensenellales; family Borkfalkiaceae; genus UBA11475. The sequence continues at coordinate 12,253 of JAGANI010000031.1, read as the reverse complement.
AATATTCTTCAGCCTCTACACACCAAAGCCCACCGTTTGCTTTTACTATCTTATAAAGTTCATTATATAACGGGTCTTTTTTGCCCCAATCTTTTAACTCGTCTATGGCGATAAGCGGAATATCAAGCCCCGTATAGCACAGTTTTTTTGCACCGCTGGGCGTAGCCATAGCCATCATCGTATCAACGTAAGCGTTCATACCCAAAATATGCGATATAAGCGCTTGTGGACGGATAGCGTTACTTTCTATCAATGCTAAAACGTCGCGCATGTCTTGTGGGATACTGCCACCTGTGCCAAGTACGTGTATGCCGTCGTAATGGATACGGTATAAATTCATTGAGCCTTGTAAATCGTGTTGTGGTGGACCTGCAAAAAAGTTGATACACCCGTCCTCACGACAGATTTTTTCAGCCATTTGAAATAGTTCTGCCGAAGGCGCCATTACAAAAACGTCGTCAAAACCACCGTCGGAAAGTTCAATTAACTTAGCAACGGGGTCGTCGTATTCGGTAGTGCAAAAATAGGTAAGGTCGCAACCTTTTTGTTTGGCGTATTCAGGCGGGCATTTTTTTGAAGCGCCGTCAAGGCGTTCTTTATTGCGCCCCGTTACCACCACTTGCGCAGTTTTGGCAAAGCCATAGGCAAGTTCTACACAACCAAGTCCCATCGGGCCTGCGCCACCTAAAATTGCTAATTTGCCACCTTTTTTAGTGCCGTCCGTACGCGTGTAGGTGGTGTAATCGGTATGGTAACATCCTAAAAACCCACGGTAACAGCAGGCAAGGGGTTCTACCATTGAACATTTAAAATACCCTTCACCATCGTAAGGTATAAGACAGTTACGTTCTAAAACCAGTTCTGGTACGATAGCGTACGTAGAAGCGCCACCGATATACGGGTAAGAGTAACCCGGGTCGTAACCAGACTCTAGCTTTAAAGCCGTTTGTATGGTAACTTTTTGACCTATCTTCCATTTTTTATCAACGTTAGCGCCCGTTTTTGCTATAACGCCACACATTTCGTGCCCAACTATTACTGGTACTTCGGATACGTTTGGTGGTACGCGTTTATGGTCTTCACCTAGTTTTACTGCTTTATAAGTAGAAGCGCAAAGCGAATCTGTAATAAAATTAACCAAAATTTCGTTTTCACCAAGTGGTGGAAGTTCAAACTCGTCTAAACGTAAATCCATTTTTCCGTGTAGGCGGATTGCTTTCGTTTTCATTATAATTCTCCTTAAAATTTAGTGTATGGAATTAAAAGGGGTTTTCCGTTGGGTAGCGATCACCCTTAGGACGGTTAAAGCCTATTTCTTTTACGCCAAGATATTTAAAAAGGTCGTAAAGGGTTTTGCCGACGTGCTTAAAAGCAACTGCGCAGTGGTGTGGAAAGTTATTTTCGATAAGCTCGTAACGGTAAAAACGCGCCATTTCTTGTATTCCTATTATACCTATCGAGCCAAAAGAACGCGTCGCTACGGGTAAGGCTTCACCCTGCGCAATATATGCGCGTAATTTAGCATCAGCCGTACTTTGCAGACGGAAAATGGTTAAATCCCCAGGTATTAAATCGCCTTCTAGCGTACCACGTGTTATATCTGGTTCTTTACCTAATTCAAGCGAGTTATACATAATGCGTTGGTGTAGCAATTTGGGGTTTACAAGTTTGCAAGACGGCGTATTGCCACAATGGAAGCCCATAAATAGGTCGTCCTTATTAAACGCAAATTTGCCCTTTATATCGTTATCGTAAATATCGTTGGGTACGGTATTGTTTATATCAAGTAGCGTTACGGCGTCTTGTGTTATACAGGTTGCAATATATTCACTTAATGCGCCCCAAATATCAACCTCACAAGCGACGGGTATTCCACGCATAGTCAAGCGTGAGTTGACGTAACACGGCACGAAACCAAATTGCGTTTGGAAGGCTGGCCAGCATTTATTTGCCATCGCTACGTAGGTTTTGCCATCGCGATGGTTTTCAATCCAGTCTAAAAGGGTAAGTTCGTACTGGGCAAGGCGGTTTATTATACCAGGGTGCATATTGTTAGCGCCAAGTTCACACATCATATCTTTGGCAATCGCCTCAATGCGCGCATCGCCATCGTGTAAACGGTAAGATTCTAATAAATCTAGTTCAGAGTTTTCTTCAATTTCAACGTCAAAATCATAAAGGCGTTTTATAGGCGCGTTACATGCGAGAAAATCTCTCGGGCGTGGACCAAAAGAAATTATCTTTAAGTTTTTAAGCCCGATTACAGCCCTTGCTAAGGGGATAAATTCTTCTATATTTTTAGCGACTTCGTCAGGCATACCTACGGGACGGGTGGGGATAAAAGCGCGTATATTTCTAAGCGCTAAGTTGTAACTAGCGTTAAGCATACCACAATACGCATCGCCACGTCCAGCGATAAGGTCGCCTTCTTCTGCAGCGCCAACGTACATAACAGGGCCGTCAAAAGCCTTTGCTATTAACGTTTCTGGTGTTTCTGGGCCAAAGTTACCCAAGTATACTACAAGGGCGTTACAGCCCGCTTTTTTAACTTCTTCAACGGCGCTATACGCTTGCTTTTCGGTTTCTACTACGATATTGCTTTCGTAAATATCAATATCATGCTTTTTGCAAGCACCAACTACTGCCTTTCTTCTGTTTTCAGAAAGCGCACGGGGGAAGTTATCGCGACTAACTGCAATAATTGCAGGTTTTACTATCGGTATATTGTTTATTAACATTTTAACGCTCCTTTACGGATAATTTTATAATTAGTTTGATAAATGTATTTTCTAATTTACGGCAAGTAAAATAGGGCAGGGGTAATTAAAAATTAAAGTTTTACACGCTCAGCCTTAGCGATAAAATCAAAAATATAGTCTTTATTTTGCATACCGCTTACCGAGTCAAATGCAGATAAGTTACAACAAGCAGCGCCCGAAGCAAAAGATAAAATTCTTTCATCGTCAAGCCCTTTATAAATTGCATATAGGCATCCAGCGCAAAATGCGTCGCCCGCGCCAACCGAGCCTTTTATGTAGCCTTTTGGTAACTTAATTGATGGAACAACGGTATACGTACCCGACCGATTTAAGCAAAAGCCCGCTTCGGGACAATGTACTATGACACGTTCTCTTACACCGTTTGCCATCACTATTTCCATCGATTTTTTAATATTTTCTAAATTAAGTTTGCCGTTTTCATCACGAGAGGGTATCCCTGACACGCCCGAAACTTCAATCTCGTTCATAAAAGCGTTATCGGTATATCGTAGCGCAGGGATTACCTTTTCAGCAAACAACCCACGGCTATCGCTTACCACGTCTATTGAAGTCGTTATGCCAGCGTCTTTTAAATCTTTTAAAAACTTTGCCATAACCGTGCCGTATTCGGGGTCGGCTTCATCTAAAGCGTCTAGCATCAAAACGTACGCTAAGTGTATCATTTTGCAATCTAATAAACTTATGTCTACGTCGCTAGGGTTAAACTCTGCATTAGCGCCACGGTAGTGGAAAAAAGTACGTTCACCAGTACTGCCAACCGTCATAACGTCGGTAAAACTTGTCCCTGCGGTTTCTGAAGTTATCACACCGCTTACGTCAATACCATTTTGACGGAGTTCATCAATCAAATATCTGCCGTTTACGTCGTTACCAACTCTACCAACGGCGTTTACCGTAATACTACGGTCTATTTTTGCTAAATTTATGCCAACGTTTGGTACGCCACCACCAACACCGTGCGTAATAGATTGTATGGTGGATTGCATGTGCATTTTAGGGTAAGAGTCAATTATCTTTATACGATCGTCTACTAAACAGCCTGCAATCGTTATTCCGTGTCGTTCGCTCATCATAAGCGTGTCAACCGTAGTTCCAAGTATGCGGGATAGGCTTAATAACTGGGTTATTTCTGGGTAACCAGCACAACGCTCCCACTTGCTTACCGTTTTATTGCTAATACATAACATTTTTGCAAGTTGGTTTTGCGTTAATCCTTGTTTTTTACGTAATCTTGCAATAGTTGCGCCAATATTAAACTCTGTTTTAGTTTTAGCCATAAAAAACTCCTTTACGGTACGTTTACAAATTAATTATATTTTATTTTATGCCTGCTGTCAACCGACTTTTTGTAGGACTATTTAAGGCAACAAAAAATAAATTAGTCTACTACTAGTAGATTTTTGTTTTTGTAAATAAAAAAGGCAGGTGATTGCTTTTTTAACGATGTTTTAAAATCCGCTCTAATTCAAACAAAAAAAGGATAGGGGCAACCTATCCTTTTAAATAACGTTTTATAATAAAAGCAAGTATATTTTGGCTTAGCGCGTTAAATAATTTTTCGTCCACGTACTTTTTATTTAGTCGTTTGCGCTAAATATTCTTTTTTTCCGCCGTGCCCTCCAAAAATATTCCACGTTCCCACGCCTAGTCTTTGTAAAAAAGCCGAACGTTCTTTTGAACAGAGTTTTGCATCGGTATCTACTGAAGTCATCAAAATAGGCGCATATTGATTATATTCGGCTTGTTTTTTGGTTAAATCGTTAAGGTTTATAAACACGTCGCCGGTAAAAGCAATTTTATTTTCAAAGTCAATTAACAATATTTCTCCAGGCAAATGTCCTCCTTTGCCTTCGTAAACTTCAAAATTAAGTTCACCAACAGTATAAAAACCTATTTGCTCTATTGGCGCTGTTAAGCTGGATTTATTCCATAACGCGCAAAGCTTGCTTTTTTCTGCCGTTTCATAATCAGTTAAAATTTTGCAGATGTTTACGTATGGCAAATGTAAACAATTTCTCTCTCTAAAACCAGCTGTTTTATCAATTTCTGCACTTAAACTTTCAAAACTGCGTTGACTAACGATAACTTCGTCAAATTCGTTAAGTAATCCTACGTGGTCGACGTCCGCATGTGTAATGATTAACGTTTCTTTTTTTGTTTTAAAGTCGGGTAGTATTTTTTTAATAAGCGCAAGCATTTCATTTTTATAGCAAGTATAGCCAGAATCAACAAAAACCCTCTCGCCATCGCTCTCTATAATAGCAGTATTACTACCACAATCTGGTTCTATTAGGGTGATTTTCGTCTTTTCGGTTATATTGTGTACGGTAATTCTTGGGTTAAAGTTGTCTTTTTTACTTTGGGCTAAAAGGTCTGCAAATTTACTTATGCTATCAAACGTTTTGTAGGGGGAAAGCCCTTGTTCGTCAAGGGTTTGCATTGCTAAGTTAACGTTAACTAAAAGGTCCTCCTTCTTTTTGTTAGAAAGCCCCATTGTTTTAACTAGTCCGTCTACGTAAGAATTATAAAAGATGCTATTATCAAAAACTTTTTCAGTTTTGTTATAATCAATTATTTTAACTTCGCAAAGTTTTTCGGCTTGCGCTAAAAACTCAGTTAAAGCGTTTGTATCATTGACGTATAAGCCCATTTTAAAATATTGATAATCGCTACCGTTTTCTTGCGAGCTTATATAAGAAATATTAAAATTAAATTTACTGATTAACTCTAAAACGCTAGTTACGCTACCAGGTTTATCTTTTAAACGGAATTCAAGTAGTACAATTTTGGTATTCTCATTTTCGTTTGAAAGATATCCTATTGCTTTTAGTTTTTCATTAGCCTTTTCAAACTGTGTTTCGTCTCCGTCCACTTCAATAAAAAGCGTATGAGAGTCAACCGCCTTATTATAACTGACCCTAGTAATGTTAATCCCTAGTTCAGATAAACATTTACTTGCTTTTAAAAAAGCACCAATATGATTAGGCATTTTTGTTACGTACGTTTTTTTCATAATAATCCCACTATTCCTTTAAATTTACTTAAAAAAACAAAAACCCGCCTCAAGATTTCTCTTTGAGACGGGTATAATATACTCGCGGTACCACTCAAATTGTAGATTTACTCTACCACCTTCAGAGTCCAACAACTCCTATGCACTAACGTAGCACCCACGGGAAGCGTCTACTAGAAATTATCTTTGGGGCTTCCAGCTCGGAAGTGATAAGCCATTAAAAACGATTATGCTGATTCGCACCATACATCAGCTCTCTGTGATAATCCATTTTCGGCCGTCTTCGTCATAGCTTTTATATACTTTTTTTGAATTATATTCCTATATTTTTTCTTTGTCAATAATTTTTTAAAAGTTTTTAGTATTATTCCGTTGTGGTTTTAGTGCATTACTTGGCTACTCGCAATCAATTAAAATAGAGTATTTCATAATCAGTTATCAATATTGCAATTCAAATAATGTATTAAATTCAAATGTGCTTGCAATTTTATTAAATCAACGTTTAATTCGTTTTGTTCTTTATGTTAACGTCAAGTTGATTGAACGGAATTTCTATGCCTTCTTTATCAAACGCTAATTTTACGGCTTCAGTAATATCAAAATAAACGGTCCAATAATCCGCGTTTTTCACCCACGCTCTTGCCGTTATATTTATACTAGAAGAACCGTGTTCTTTAACCCTAACAAAAGGTTGTGGGTCGTCTAAAACAAGTTCGTGTGCTTCGCATATATCCGTTATAATTTGTTTTGCCTTTGTAAAATCATCATCATAACCGATTGAAAACGTAAAATCTACACGTCTTAAATCTTTTTCAGAATAGTTAACTATTTCTGCACTTGAAAGAGTTCCATTAGGTAGATATATTACTTTGTTGTCTGGCGTTAAAAGTTTAGTATTGGTAATGTGAATATCAACTACCGTTCCAGAATAGCCTAACGCCTCTATATAATCATCAATCTTGAAAGGTCTGGTTAAAATAATTAAAACACCACCGGCAAGGTTAGAAAGCGCACCGTTTACCGCTAACCCTATGCCAACGCCAAGGGATGCAATCAATGCGGTCAATCCACTAGTGTCTATGCCTAAATATCCAATTAAACAAATGACTACGACAATTTTAAGACCGATTTTTAACACATAAGCAAGGGTTTGAAAAATTGTCTTGTCCTTGTGTTTTTTTTCACATCTTTTAACAATTTTTTTTGCAATAGAATTTATTATTTTGAAAGAAATAAGCATAATAATTAATGCAATAATTATTTTTACGCCGGTATTTGTTGCCCATTGTATCAATGTATCTAGTAAAGCTTGCCAATCCATATTTACAACTCCTTTATTAATAATATAAAAATTGATTTTAATAAATTATACCACTTACAATAATAAAATACAATAAAATTAAGATTAATTATATAAAATTTTAGCAAAAAACGGCTGTCGCATCCAGAAAGAATTTCCCAATGCAGCAGCCGCAATAATTTGTTTATGATTCCGGGTACGAATGTTCAGCGAGCGATTTCAACATACCCGTGATTTTTGGCAATACATACACCGTTACAGCATACGGTTGTCATGCCGTTTTCGATTTTTACGCTGTAATACTTGCCGTCAGCCGGAATGTTGACCAGTTCCGTTCCGTCGGGAGCTAAAGGATTGCCGAAAATAAGGCTGTCTTCCGTGAAGGTTACAAGCTCCTCAAGCATGGGCAGTCCCATCAGCACACCCCAGTTATAATGCTGTGAGCCTGAGCATCTGCCTGTATAGGCATTGTAATTTTCAGGTGTGAAGCCGTTTTCCCGCCATTCTCTTGCCAGCATTGCAGCTATTTTCTCTGCAAATTCCCATGCCAGCCCGGATTCACCGCTGCGCTTCAGACCCAAATATGTCCATAAAACCATCGGCGGCCAGATTTGCCCTCTCCAGTATGCCTGTTCCGGGAATGCCGGGTCATCCTTCGCAATGGACGGAATCATGTAATCTCCCCAGAACTTGTTTTCATCTTTCAAAATGGAAAGCAGACGTTCTTTGCGGTCGTCCGGTACAAGCCCCGTCATAAGAGGCATGAAGCAGTCGGGGGATTGTTTTTTGGAGAAACTGCCGTCGAATTTCAGATTGTAGTAACAGCCGTCCTCTTCGCACCACATTTTTTCGTTGATGTTCTTAGCGATCCGTCTGTACCGGGCGTCAAACTCAGCGGCATCTTCCGCATATCCGAGCACATTCGCCAGTTTAGACAGACACTCGCAGTCCACAGCGTACAGACAGCAGCGTTCCAGCGTGTATATATCTGCTGTGTGATACTGCTCGATGTACTTCGACTCGTCGTCAACATCATCTTTCGTGATGCCGGAAAGCCCTGCAACAGATTTGAAATATTTACCCGTCGTCCACTGGGGACTGTCGTCATATGTTTCAAAGTAGGCATACTGCGCTTTTCCAACGTATGGCTGCATCTGCGCACCTAAAATACCCATCTCGTCCTGTGGATCATATCCAAAGCCTAGAAGTCCCCAGTCCAGCGGATCTCGGTATTTTTGTCCGTCTCCTCTGTCGGAGAACCACCACCGGTTCGCTTTTTTAGCACATTGATAACAGTGGTCTGCCCATTCCTTATCCTTTGTGTGCAGATATGTGTTCCACAAAGTAAGTCCCTGCACGATATGCTGACTGCGTCCGGCAGTAATCGGCGGTTCGGCAGCGTGCTCTTTTCCGGGACGGATGTGCAGGGGAATTTTTCCGTCGGGAAGCTGTGCGTCGTATCCCGAAAGCATATTTTCCTTGGCGAGCACGGGGTCTGTCCATGAAGCTGACCAGCTGCTTAAAAAAGTATCCCAGTTAGACTGAAACCCCCAGCCTTCTTCACAGCGATTCCATGTACGATCCACCATAATGTATCTGCGGCCCGTATGTGCTTTATAGATGGTATTGAAGGGAAGAATCGAAGAAACCGCAGCCCCGACAGCCGAAAGATCACCGCTTCCGGTAAGCGCATGGGAATAGGTTCCGGTATATTCCTTTCCAAGTCTTAGCAGGGATTCATATGTCTCTCTGCTCCGGGAGGCGAAATCGGCGGCACTGCCCGTCTGGAGCACAAAGGAAAAGTTCTCGGTAAAATGAGCACCGAGATACCAGCTGATGCCCATGTCCTGCCAAATTCTTCCGGGAGCGAGGTTGCGCAGTTTTCCGTGCTGCTGAAAATCCCCATACTGCTGGATACGGTCATTGTACCCCAGTGCTTCTTCCGGCTCTTTATCTGTGGCAAAGATGACCGCATTGTTCTGACCGATACCATAGGGAGAGATGAGTTCTCCGGCGAAAATCTTCGGCCCCTGCACCGTGAAATTCGGCCACTCCGTATACGGATGTCTGCTTTCCCACGGCATATACATTTCTGCGTAAATTTCAAGCCCCTCGTCAAATTCCAGCTGTCCAAAAACCGTGTCATCCGACAAGCGTTTCCATGTCAGGCGCACCTGTTTCTCTTTGTATTTCCACGAAAAATCCATATGATCTTCAGCCTGAATGGAGTGAATACGAATCGTTGAGAAAGGAAACTCCTTTTCGCGGACTACATGGTGATCCGAACGGTCAGCGGTCAGAAAACGAATGCCGAAAATTTCTTGATCGCCGCCCACAGCAACAATTCCATTTGGATACAACGGGTCATATGCACCGTATTTTATCATAATGCTTCTCCTATCTTTGCTTAGTTGCTCCCAATTACTTTTTGTGTTCCCTATGATTCAATTTCTGAATAGAACACAGCAGAAAATGCTGCAAAGTATTCCTTGTTACTTTGCTCGTTTCTTTCGTAAATACATTGTCGAATTGGGTTTTTTGTAATATTTTGCTATTTAATAATTAATAGTATATACAATTTGATCCGGAAATGCAAGCGGCATTTATGAATTTTATTTGACAGGTTTTTTAGCCCCACCGATAGCAAAAGCCGCAAACCGGAAATCTCTTTGATATATTCGGATACGTAGAAATAACAATTACTGTAGATATTATATCACTTGACATTCCATTTGACAATACTTAATACTCGTTATTTTTTGGGGTCAAAGTATTCTATAATCAGGCATTGACAGGATTGAAAAAGGGTTGTATAATTGTGTTAACAAATACTTTCTGAAGGTAGGTTTTTATTATGCCTGTTCGCGTTGGTTTGCAATATATTGAGATCTGGAAGGACTCTATGGAGAATTACGTGCGGAAATACGAGGAGGAGCCTATTATTCGCGATGGGATAGTTTTTTACGGGCCTTCGTATTACACCCGATGGAGCATGGAATGGGGTAACAAGCCTCTTCGACGTGTGCTTCTCGGTGAGAGCGGTGCGGAGTGCTGTATCAACCGCGGATTCGGGTCAAGCTGTCCCGAGCATCAGCTCTATTATTACCCTCGTATGGTACGCCCCCTTGAGCCCCGCGTGCTGGTTTACGGAAGTTGGGGCAACAGCGAGTCGTTTGGGTATAGCAACGAAGAGGCTTTCGAGCTTGCTCAGCGCGTGGTGACCTATGCTCTGACCGATTTTCCCGAGCTTCTGGTCTATCTTTCGGGAGCTTTGGCGACGAGGGATATGGACGAGAGCGTGCTTGCCCGCCGCAGAGAGTATAGCGAAATGCTTCGCGAATTTGCCGAGAAGAGTCCGCGCGTCATCTATTTCGACCCGCTTTCATACGAGCCGCTTAATCGAAAGGATATATTCATAGACGACGGCGTGCATTTCAATGAGTTGGGCTATGAAATCTTCGCCGATTACTATAAGGAGATACTGAAGGACGAGCTGAAGAAGTATTGAGAAATATAAGAAAAAGACATCGAACGGCGATCTGCGACAAGGCAGGGCGCCGTTCGGTTTTTGATCTCACGGGCAAATTATGTTTCTCGCTTCGCTTGCACTCGGCTCGTCATACTCCTTGCTTCGTGCGGCCTCGCGTCGCCAAAACGATACTTAATCGTTTTGGCTTGCTCGCCCATGACCTCCTTTAGAGGTCATTCGGTTCAAGGTCGCGCCACTGTAACCAACGAAAAAAGGACATCTTGCGATGTCCTTCTTCGTTGTGTTATCTTGACAAAATAGATGCCAATCATTTCAAAACGCTTTTACGCAAACGGATTACACAAAAAAACAACCGAAGCGATTCCAAGAACGACACCTATCCATTGCTTTGTTGAAAGCTTTTCCTTGAACAACAGCACTGCCGCAAGCGTGGTAAGCACAAGACCGCCACCGTTTACGATGGGGAAAAACACCGCGCTGTCCATTACTCCGGAGAGATAGAGATTGAATTTGTTATTGACAGCTACGCAAGCTCCGCTTGCAAGCATGATTCCGAGCAAAAGCCAAACCTGCCTTTTGCTATTTTTTTTCTTCTCTTTTTCGTCTGCAAATCGACTTTCGCGCCTTTTCATCAATGCGGCGAAGAACGCACAAAGGACTGCTGATGAGACAAAAGCGATAATCAAAAACGCGTTCAGCTCGTCGCGGTATTCGGAGCTTTGATGTACCTTCTGCATCACTCCGATGCCGCCTGTTGCAACAAAAGCTACAAGACACAGAAAAAGCCATTTTAAATTTGCTTTTTTTTCATCGACGTCGTTTTTAGCGGCAAGCACAAAGCTTGCAAGCATCAGCACCATTCCCACGATCTGTGCCCACCCCAAGCTCTCGTCAAAGAACATCACGCCTGAAAGAGAGGATATCAGGGTAGAAAAAGAGATGATCACCGAGGTGTACGACATAGGACCGACCTGCAAAGCGGCTATGTTCGTGATTCCTTGCAGGGCTGTAATAGCACCGAACGCCACGCCTAGCACAATCGTAAATACGGATGACGCACCAAATCCGCCCCAGCACAGCAGGATCACGGCAGCGGTCAGACAAGCGACCGCGTTGAAAACAAAGCCTCCCGAAAGTCCCGTCGGTTCATTATCTGTATAATATTTTTTCGCAATACTGCCGCCGAGAGCCGCGGCAAGAGATAAGATAAGTGTAAGCGGTATACTCATATCTTTTTTACCCATAAAAGCTTGGCAGTTCGCGGTCCATCAAACTGAAGTGTTACAGTTCCGTTTGTGGCGGTTTCTTCATGACTGTTTTCGTCGGTAATAATATATCTGTCACCGCTGTCAATGAAGGGAAGGGATATGTTCAGGACATCTCTTGAACATTTTTCTTGGCGGAATGCCAATATAACGCCATCTTCTTTTTCTGGATCGTAGTAACAGAAGGCTGTGAAATCCGTGTTATCCTTTTCCTTATGCCATGGCGTCAGTGTGTAAAATTCTTTGAGCAGATATGGCGCGACCTTCTTCCATTCCTGAAGTCCAAAACGGAGCATATCGAAATTTTGATCTGCGTCATATACAAACTGTTGATCTACGTTCAATGAGGGAAGGTAGGATGCTCGCCATACGTAAGGATCGCTAACACCTGTAGGAGCAAGCTCT
>JAGANI010000030.1 GCA_017624285.1 Clostridia bacterium | reverse complement strand
ACAATTAAGTCTATCGGGGTAAATTTCGAACGGAGAAACCGCTAAAACGGAAACTTCACCCTCGTAGACGTCCCCCTCAGACGTGCTGCCAAGCTTATCACCAGCATACGGATCCCAAATTATTTTATAAAAACCTGTGCCACAGATTTCAGACCACCTAGTTACCGAACTAATTACGTCGTCTAACTTGATTTTTTTACTTGTAGACGATAGGACTGTTTCAGCAATACGCGCGTTTTCAATCTCTCTAGCGTCATCGGCTGACGGTCTAACGGAAACTATAGGCTTTACTAAGGAAAGTTTATTTAGCCTTGCCTCAATTAATGGGGAAATATGGTTAAACACACCCCTTGATTGCCAATAAAACTCCTTATCGATATCGATAATTTCGCCTTTGGGGGAAATATCGGAATATTGCTTGCCTTCAACAAATTTTAAATTTAACTCCCATTGACGCTCGATAGAAGCACGCTCTTGACGGCGTTTAACGTAATCGGCTGTCACCGACGAAATTATTTCTTCGATATAATCTTCTCTATTTTTATCGTTAATTAAATTGTTCATAATACTCCTTTTTTAAGTTGATTTACCTAAAAGACCGATAAGCCTATCCCGCTCGGCTAAAAGTTCTTCATCGGATAAGTCGTCGTAGTTTTTTACGTTTAATAATAGCATTTTTATAGCTGTAATATCGGGTGGAACTGCTTTTTTGGTTACCTTTTTTTTGACTACACGCTCACCATCGTCGTCAACAACGTATTCTGTGATAACTTCTAAAGCATCGTAACCAGTCGCTTTTTTAAGTAGTGCTTGATTAATTATTTCGTTATCGCATTCTAACATATCTGATTTTTCTGTAAAGCCTTTCTTTATCCTTTTGAATAGCCGTTTTAATAGGCTTTTTCTCTTTTAAAGAAGGCTTAGTCATTAGATAGTAACGCAAGCAATCTAAAAGATGGTCGTCAATCTTTTTTGGGTTATCGCCGTTACCCCACCAATAACTTTTTAATTCTCTAATTAAATTGACGCAATTTTTAAATACGTATATACGTGGTACGCCGTTTTCGCCAATTAAGTACTCTTTTACACGTGCAATACCTGTAAAAATATCCTTATTTACGTTAGTATTTACATTAATTTTACGCTCGTAAAAAAGTTCAGAAACACTTTTAAGCGACCCTAACGTCTTTTGCTTTGCAGCGGAATCTATCAGGGCTTTTAAGTATCCGTTTTTATCAGTTTGCCACCCGATTTTTTTTGAAATTTCAAATAGTTTTTCAGCATGATACTTAATATCTTTACCTGCTTCAAAATGCTCTGCCAAAACGTAAACGTTACCGTCGTAATCTAATGCAAACCATAAAGCGCCTAATGGGTTATTTAAGCCTGGGTCAATTGAAATTATATCGTGCATATCGGGGGTAACCATAAAAGGCTCGATAACGTGTAGATGTTCGTCAAATTCAGGATAAACTAGCCCCGTGCCACTGCGAAATTTACCATATCGCCTAGACTCTAGCTCGTCCTTACCCATAAAAGATGATAACGCTTTAACTTCTTTTTTATTTAAGTAAGGGTTATCCCCCCACTCCATAAACTCGTACCAAACTTCGGGATCGTTGTTTTCATTTAAATAAATCTCGTTATAAATAAACGTAAGACCCTTTAATGGCGTCATCGTACCAAAAATATCACCACGTTTATCTATAACACGCATACGGCACTCGTCGTAAATATCTTTAGGAGGTTCTTCGTCAAACCAGACGTAATCTAAGGAACTTCCTTGGAATTTTTCTCTACCCTGATCGCACGATTTAAAACCTATAACTGATACACCACCAAAAACGTTTTTTACCCTAATTTGATCAATAACCCCATAACGGGGGCTGTCTTTGCTACCAGAAACCATAGTGATATCGTCAATCCAACTGGGGTTTATATATGATAAAATTTTTGCTTGCGCGACGTCGCGCTGGACTTCCCTTGATAAAGACACTACCCACCCAAAGGTATCTTTTTTGTTTTTGCGATATGGATGAATCCCCCTAGCCATATATACGACCTCGACAGCACCACACTCCGTTTTACCACTTCGATTGCCACCAAAAACCCAACGGTTACGTTTTTTGCATTTATGGAATTTAACCTGTTTTTTATGTACTTTTTTGCCTACGTTGTAAGATTTAAGTTTATCTTCCCCATTACGAAGTTTTAATATTTCGTTTATTTTATTAATTTTTGAAAGAATTTCTTGCTCCTTCTTCGACAAAATTTCACTCATTACGACCTTATACCTTTTAATCTTTTTTAAATGTTGTTTTATAATGTTATTTACTTAAATTTTTGGGGGACTTTTATGAAATTAAAATGGCTTTTAGCGTTAATCATACTTATATTACCTTTTTTTACCGTAAAAAACGTAGTTGCCAATGCTGAAGAAGCATCATATTTACGCGTAGTAAAAGAAGGCGTCTACTTTTACGAAACCCCAAACAAAGAGTCTTCTTTATTTGAGTTACCGTATTCATACTATCTTAAAAAGATAGGTATAGTTGGGGATTATTACCGAGTGGAGTGCTTTGGTAGCGGGACTTTATCCCCCATGCTTGACGGCTACGTTTTAATTAGTGAGGTTGAATTTTCCGACCCCGTTACCGACCCTTTTTTAAATTTTACCGTTACAACTTGTGATAGTGCAGTTTTATATGCGGATAAAACCTTGCAACAGCCCGAAGTTTTAATTTTTAAAAATCGTACGCTTGGATATTACGGAAAAGCGTATTCAACTAATAACGAAATCATTTATATGGTAACTTATAACCATAAAATTGGATACGTTAAAGAAGAAGCCTTAGTTCCCTTTAACGTGCCATTACACGACCTACCTGTTTTTGATAAACTACCTGAAGTAAACTTTCCTACTGAGCAAACCACACTCTCTAAAGGTGATAACGTGCTTAAAATTTTGGTAATCGTAGCCCTTATCGCTTCAGCAATAATAATAATTGGACTAATTGTTTTGCCAGATAAAAAAGAAAAACGATTACTAAAAAACGAACGGCTTGATGATTAACTTATGATATTACTTATGTTAGTAAAAAACTCCTTTTCAATTTTTTGCGTACGCCTTGCTACTTCCCTTATAAAAGAAAACCGCATTAAATTGTCGTCAAACCATTTTTCTGTGATGCCAAAACGTTCTAAATACTTTTTAAACTTTTTAATCACTTTAATATCTAGCCGACGGTAATCGTAGGATTGCGTATTAAAATCAAGTAACCCATCGTAAGTAAGCTTAAAATACTTAAACTCAACAAAATCGCGCTCAACCTCATCTAAAGTTAAAAGTGCCTTTTTAACGACGTCTTTAGTAGTTTTTAAAATTCTGATTAAATCACCCACTTCAATTAAATTGTTTAAACTAGTTTCGGCGGGTTCTAACGCGTAACGTGAACTTGCTATAATAGACTTAAATTTACCTTCTAAAGTTGATATCACTGCGCCGAACTTCGGGTAAACGTAAAGTAAAATTTTTTCGTAATTTTCCATATAACCACCTTTTTATATTATTTTAGTTACCGTTCGGTAGTAACGTTTTTAACCCATCTAAACCCCGACTACAATGTTTTTAGATGAATTATCTTTTCCTTTTTTGTTCGGATTTTTTCTCATTTTCCGAACATATGTTCGCATTTACACCTATATAATAACACACAAATATGACAACTTGGGTCAGGTATGACACTTTTTTTTCAAAAAAATGAAAAATTTTTCTGTTTTAGATTTTTTATATTTAAAATATAAATATAACCATGAAAAAAAATTTTTTCGTTAAAAAAAGTATTTTACGGTTTTTGTTGCACTTCTAATCTTTATATGTTATTATAATATATATATTATTTAAACTAAGGAAGTGCGTCCTCACGTTTTATTTATAATTAATTCGTTAGGCGCTTAAAGTTATTGATTATGAAATTTTTAAAAGTTTTATTATCTTTAATAATTACAATATCGGCAATCAGCGTGATAAACCTTTTCGCTTTTAAAACCACCCCTGCCCAGGCGGACGAATCTACTAAGGTTGAAACGGAGATTTTTTCACCAAACGATTATTTTGAGTATTATGCTTTAAAAAGCCCAAAATACGTTTACGAGGACGATAAGTACGTAGTTTTTATTGAAGATGATACGAGCGTTAAGCAAACGATAACCGTTTACGATAAAACCATTATGGCATATAAGGTTTTTGATGATATTAACTTTACCAGTATAGGCAAAGTTATCGTTTATACTTCTAAAAAAACTGATACCCCGATAGATTATTTAATTTTCCAAAATTATCTAAGGATATATTCGCTTAATATCGCCACGGGTGAAGTTAAGTCTGTTGTAGAAGCAAAAGACAATTCGGAAGAGGATTTATCATCCTTTACTTTTGACTATAATGGGGAGTTTTTTGCCGTATCTACTACTGAAGACATCATTTTATACACCGTTTCTTCAGACGATAAAGGAAGAATAGAACTTAAAGCAACTTCTTTTAATAAATCGTTCACTTCGACAGAAGACGTTTACGTAGCGTTAAACGGCAAAAATTTATTTTATAATTTAGGTCAATCGTTATACTCGATAGATTTAAACGACGTCAAAGCAGGTCTTAACCCTGACGGGGTTGAAGTTGCTATGACCTCGTCCGCATTTAGCTTTTTAATCGCTGACGAAACTAAACTTTATTACATCGCTAATAAAAATATTTCTTACTTTGATATTAATAACTTTGATAACGGCGCAAATATCGCTATCAAAAACACATATTTTTCCAAGTTGGGCGACGTTGCCTCTCCCTACTCAATTTCTTTTTATAACGGTAACTTATTAGTTGTGGATAATGCTTCTAACACGATACAAGAGTTTTCTTCCGACACCTTTGAGTTTACTGGTAAAGCAGTTTCTACCGTTCAGTACGCAGATAATAGGGTAAATGCAAACTCATCAGGTATTTCCTTATATAATAAAACCTTAGCGGTACTAAGCCCTACTAAGGTACAAATTATTGATACTGTAACTAAAAAGTTTACCGATATCAACTTTACTGCTATTAATCCTACGATGATTACACTCGGTAAAGACAAAGTTGTTATTGCTAACCAAAATAATATTGAGTATATTAACTACAAAAATTTTGACGCTAACAAACCCGATTGGACCCACGTTACCGTTAAAGAAAATATTTATGGCGTTGATTACCAAAATGATGCTTTCCACTTTATTTCAGCTGATAATGGTAACTACTCTTTATTAAGCTTTAGTGAAAACGATTTTACCCTTAAAACTACAATAATTAGCGTAAATGAACCTGGCTTTATTGCTGAAGGCAGTAAACTTGCCGTTGACCTTGACGGTAATGCTTATATTTACAATAATCCAAATACTGCTATTAAAAAATTTGAATTAAAAGATGGTACGTATTTAAAAACTAAAGAATATACCGTATCGACTTCACTTGGTATTGATACAGACCTTTTTGGTAATTTATACTCGTTATCAACTGGTAATACAATTACTAAAATCGACGTTGAAACGGATGAAGTTTCTTCCTTTACCTTATCCGTTAGCGAAAATTTGACCAAATATGCATCAGTTAATTCTAATGCAAACGCTTTTGCATTAAACTTTGACGATAGCACCGTATACTTTACCTTTGCTGGACACTCATTTGTCTTAAAAACAGACGGCTTACAAAATTACGCCGTTGATAACATAGTAGCCCCCACTATTAGCGAGCTTATCCCAACTGATGAAAACGCTGATAACCAAGTTAAAAAGGTTGTAGTAACTGGTAAAAACTTGTTTAACGTGGACTTCCCGTTAGAAAACGCGAAAACAATTAACTATTTTACTTATAACGAGCGTTATCCCGCTACTGATAAAGAGTATGTCGTTGCAAAAGAATTAGATAAGTTTTATATTTTACTTGCTACCGACGAAGTAGTTTTAATCAAAAAAACTGATATAAGCGCTGATAGTTTTGAAAGCGTAACTAGTTTAGAAGAAAAAGCTATTTACGTATCGACAAACGTTAACCTTTACTACTTCCCGATAATGTCGTTTGAAAACGCGTACTGCGTCAAGTTAAATAATACCCCCGTCCGTTTTGAGGTTGGGTGTAAACTTACAGCTTTAGGTGAACTTACTATAAACGGCGTAACATATTATTACGTTGAAACGACGTATAACGATACGGCTTTATCAGGTTACGTACCAGTAGCGTTTTTAAGTGAGCATTTATCTGAAAACGAAGTTTTATCCGATATGAAATACGTTTTTGTTAAAAACGGCACAACCGTTTATGCAGACGACTTAACTACTGAAGTTTATACGTTTAGTGATGTAACCGAAGTTAGATCTTTTGAAACTAAAAACGGTTACGTTAAAATTGCTTTCAACGTTAATGGTGAAGAATTTATCGGTTACGTTAAAGTAGATAATATTATCATTGAAAAAGATAATACTGTTAGGAACGCTTTACTAATAATAGTTGCATCTATTTTATTAGCATTTACATGTATATACTTAATACATAAAAAGAAAACTTACGTCACTGCAGACTAATTAAAAAAAGACCACTTAATAGTGGTCTTTTTTATATATACAAAAAGTGGTCAAAACCAGCTTTTTATGTTAAAAAGATAAAATAGCGACGTACGTATAGCGCCGTTTTTAAATTAAAAAGTTTCAGTAACAGCCGTTTCTGATGAAAATAAACTAAATTCCTCTTCTATATCAAAGGCGTCGTCCTCGTCCATAGACATAAGTTTTGATACAGAAACTTCATAAGCGGTAAGCGTTTTAACTTCTGTTTCCGACAAGCGTTTTTGATACTCGCGACTTTGTATTCTACCACAAATTGCTATACGCGTACCCACAGCAAAATTTTTAACAAATCTGGCGTTTCTTCCCCATGCAATACAAGGTATGTAGTCGGATTTATTATAAGATCTATTTACTGCAATTAAAATATCAGCAATTTCCCTATTAAATGGGGTAGTCCTATATATAGGTGATTTACAAACGTAACCACATAGTACAATATTGTTTGGGTTTTTGTAAAGTGGCTCGTCTAAAATATCACGTATAAACACGGTAAGCATTAGTTTTGATTTGCCGTTTACAAGTTTATTGTAACTTCTAAATTGACCAACCGCATTGATAATTGAACCGATTTTTAAGTCTTTATCGGCAATTAGCCTTTCGGATACGGTAATTGGCAATAGGTCTGCTTGACCAGATAATCTTTTGACTGAAACACACATTTCGTAAAAACTTTCGCCGTATACCTCGTGTGAAAATTCTGCATCGGTAACGATTTCTCCATTTAAGTAAACTTTGTTGTTTTTTTCGGTAAGATAATTCATAAATAAATTTCTCCTAAATAAAGTATTTCATCGGCAATATTGCCTGCCGGTGTTGTCAATATAGTAGTTATCAAAATAGATAAGCTCTGACACGGTAACAAACTCGTATCCGTTAATAATAAGCGTATCTATTATCGCTGGTAACGCTTTTGAAGTATTTAAGCCGTTGTTATGGAATAACACGATATCCCCCGCCTTTACACGATTTACTACCCTATCGTAGATTTGGTTAGCGGATAAGTCTTTCCAATCTAAACTATCAACCGACCATTGTATTGTTTTAAGGTTAAGTTCTTCAGCAGTATTAATTAAAAGGTCGTTATAATCCCCAAACGGTGGACGAAAAACTTTAACGGTTGTGCCTATAATATCTTCTATCGCTTTTTTAGATAAAGAAAGTTCTTCAATAATTTTTTCCTTTGATAAGGTACTCATTTTAGGGTGTGTGGAAGAATGTGTGCCGAGTTCATGACCATGCTCAAAAATTTTTTTAACGTAGTCGGGGTATTTATCCGTCCAAAACTTTACCGTAAAAAAAGTACACTTTACACCCTTATCATGCATAATAGATAAAAGTTCATCAGTATAAGTATTACCCCAAGCGCAGTCAAAAGATATTGCTATTTTTTTATCTTCACGCTCCACAGAATATATCGGCAATACGCGTTTTTTTGAAAAAGTCGGTATAATCGCCACAGTAACGGAAGATACTGCCGTTATTAAAACAAGTAATAAAACAATAATTAACGTGCGTTTTTTAGTGATGTAGACCTTCATTTTAGCCCTTTATAAATGAATTTTTTTGATAGATTTTATTAAATTTTGACGTTTTTTAGCGATTTTGTATTACCCAAACTAAAATGTCGTCAATTTTTAGTTTATATTATGTTTTAATAGCACGATTAATACGTCTACAATAAAAAATATTGACAAATACGACTAAAAATGATATTATAATAAAAAACAGTTAGTTACCGCCGGGTAACGTTACACCTATAACGCATCGTTAGGCCTTTGAAGATGTGTTTTGGGTGCTTTTTTATTTTAGGAGCTATATGTTTAAATTTAGAAATCCTTTTAAAGAATTAGAAAAACACGAGTGGGTTATCTTGATAACCTCGCTTTTAATAGTAATTGTTTCTAATCTACTTGCAAAAGACCCGTCGATTTTTACGATATTAGGTACTTTAATTGGCGCTATTTCGCTTATATTTATCGCTAGGGGCGATTTTTTTGGTCAAATTCTTTGTATTATTTTTGCCGTTTTATACTCTTTGACCTCGCTTCAATATAGATATTGGGGTGAAATTATCACCTATCTAGGCATGTCTGCACCAATAGCACTTGTATCTGCAATAGAGTGGATTAAAAACCCCTACAAGGACAGTAAAGCAGAAGTTAAGATTAGCAAAATGACCCGCCGTAAATGGCTTATTTTGACGCTTTTAACGGCTTTAGTAACGTCGGTATTTTACTTTATACTTAAAGCATTTAATACACCTAACCTACTAGTAAGCACACTATCGGTTACGACAAGTTTTTCAGCCTCAGTGTTAATGTTTATGCGTTCACCCTACTATGCGGTCATGTACGGGCTTAACGATATAGTTTTGATAGTGCTTTGGGTAATGGCTTCGGTAAACGACTTAGGATACTTACCCATGGTTGCATGCTTTATTGCATTTTTAATAAACGACGCTTACGGTTTTATTTCTTGGACGATTAGAGAAAAACGTCAAGCTTTAAATATGTAATTATATATGTTTTTTGGTAAAATAAAAAGACGCCTTAAAAGCGTCTTTTTTATCTTAAATATTTTAAAAGCAAAAAAGCGGGGCAAATTACCCCGCTTTATATTTAATTATTTATTGCCTTTATAGTGAACGTGTAAAATTTCGTGTTTTTTGTGTTCGTCCATAGAAGCAAGTAATTTAACCACAGCAGTATTTTGTTCAGAAGACTTTTTAACTTCTACACCGTCGGCTTTATATAAACCGTCAGCACGATAATGTCTTGCTTCACGTTCTGCTTGAGGTTGACCACCACCGTTTACACAACCACCGGGACAAGACATAACTTCTACTAAATCGTAGTAAACGTCGCCCGATTTAATCTTATCTAATAAAACGGAAGTGTTGTTAAGACCACTTACAACTGCAATCTTAACGTCCTTATCACCGATTTTAACGGTTGCTTCTTTAACGCCTTCAAAGCCACGTACACCGGTGTAAGTGATTTCTTCAAGGGCTTTTTCAGACTTATCGCTAGAAGCGTATCTTAAAACTGCTTCGGTAACGCCACCAGTAACACCAAAGATAACGCCTGCGCCAGTGATTTCTTCAAAAGGATTGTCGCAAGCAGAATCTTCAAGCGCCTTAAAGTCGATACCGGCTTCTTTAATCATACGGATAACTTCTTGTGTGGTGAGAACGTAATCAACGTAAGGATTGCCGTCTTTATCTTTAAATTCATCACGCTTGCCTTCAAACTTTTTCGCAGTACAAGGCATAATTGCTACGTGTACGTGCTTCTTATCGCCTTTATATGCTTCTTTAAGAACGGGCGCAAACATTTGCATCGGTGAACGACAGGTTGAAATATTAGATAAAAACTCTGGATACTTGTTTTCAGCAAATCTAATCCAAGCAGGACAGCAAGAAGTAAACATCGGAAGCTTGCCGTTACCGGATAATCTGCCAACAAATTCATTTGCTTCTTCTAAAACGGTCATATCTGCACCGAAGGAAGTATCGTAAACGGCGTCAAAACCAACTTCTTTAAGAGCGGTTACAAGTTTACCCATTAAAGGCGTGCCTTCTTCTAAGCCTAATTCCTTACCTAAAGCAACACGTACTGCGGGTGCAACTTGAACGTCTACGTATGTGTTTTTATCGCCGATAGCATCCCAAACCTTATCAGCATCGTCTTTAACAACGATAGCGCCAACAGGACAAACAGCCGCGCATTGACCACAACCTACGCAAGGACTATTTGCGATAGGACCGTCAAAAGCGGTAGCAATCTTCTTTTTAGAGCCTCTGTAAGCGTAATCGATAGCGCCAACGTTTTGGACTTCAGCACACATCCTTACACACTTACCGCAAAGGATACATTTAGAAGAATCCCTAACGATGGATACCGAGGACTTATCTTGACTACCTAATTGACAAGAGTTGTTTGGGAAACGAACGTCCGTAATGTTGAATTTATAAGCAAATTCTTGTAACTTACAGTTACCACTCTTAGGACAAATAGTACAATCCCTACAATGGTTTGCAAGTAAAAGTTCTAAAATCATCTTTCTATACTTACGAAGTTTAGCCGTGTTAGTCTTAATAACTGCGCCAGCTTTTGGGAGCATTGAGCAAGATGCTTCTAAACTACCGCGTTCGTTTTCAACCATACACATACGGCAAGCACCGTAGATAGAAAGTTCGGGGTCGTAACAGAAAGCGGGAATATCAATACCTGCTTTACGAGCAAGTTCTAAAACGTTTCTTTCGCCTTCGATAGTGACTTCAATACCGTCAATAATCATATATTGCTTATCCATATTACGCCTCCTTAATAGCCTTGAACGCACAGTTAGATACGCATGCGCCACACTTGATACACTTATCTTGGTCGATAGTGAAAGGTTTCTTGATTTCGCCCGAAATAGCGTTAACGGGACAATTTCTTGCACACTTAGAGCAACCCTTACAAAGTTCTGGGTCAATAACGTATTTTTTGAGTTTAGCGCAAGCATTTGCGGGACATCTCTTTTCGTAGATGTGCGCTTCATACTCGTTTCTAAAATATTTAATAGTAGAAAGAACAGGACCAGCAGCAGTCTTACCTAAACCGCAAAGCGCAGTTTTAGAAATTGCTTCGCCAAGTTCTTCTAAAAGTTCGATATCGCCGTCTTTACCTTTACCTTCAACGATTCTGTTTAAGATTTCAAGCATACGCTTAGTCCCTTCACGACAGGGTACGCACTTACCACACGATTCGTTTTGAGTAAAGTCCATAAAGAATCTTGCAACTTCAACCATACAGGTGTTTTTGTCCATAACAACTAAACCACCTGAACCAATGATAGCGCCTACCTTTGATAAAGAATCAAAGTCAAGAGGTCAATCCATATGGTCTTCAGTTAAACAACCACCAGACGGACCACCGATTTGAACGGCTTTAAATTCACCATTATCACGGATACCACCACCGATATCAAAGATAACTTCCCTTAAAGTAGTACCCATAGGTACTTCGATAAGACCAGCGTTTTTGATGTTACCGGTTAAAGCAAAAGTCTTAGTACCAGCGCTGTTTTCAGTACCGATAGATTTATACCACTCTGCACCGTTGTTGATAATATCAGCAACGTTAGCGAAAGTTTCAACGTTGTTAAGTACGGTAGGTTGATCAAATAAACCGTGTTCAACAGTTCTTGGCGGTTTAACACGGGGCATACCACGTTTGCCTTCGATAGAAGCGGTAAGTGCCGAGCCTTCACCACAAACGAAAGCGCCTGCGCCACGGCTAATATGCATGTGGAAAGAGAAACCTGAACCAAAGATGTTATCGCCTAAGATACCTAATTCTTCAGCTTTAGCAATTGCGTTTTTAAGTCTAGCAACGGCTAAAGGATATTCAGCACGAACGTAGATATAACCTTCGCTTGCACCAGTAGCGATACCAGCGATAATCATACCTTCTAACATTCTGTGCGGATCGTCTTCCATAACGGAACGGTCCATAAATGCGCCTGGGTCACCTTCATCACCGTTACATACAACGTACTTAGGTAATCTGGTTTGACGCGCAACTTGACTCCACTTTCTACCCGTCGGGAAGCCACCGCCACCACGACCACGAAGACCGGATTCAGTAATCTCGTTAACGATTTGTTCACCAGTCATTTGGGTAAGAGCCTTTTCGAAAGCGGTATAACCGCCACGAGCGAGATATTCTTCAATAGAAGTAGCATCGATCTTATCACAGTTAGAAAGTGAGATTCTAGTCTGCTTTTTGTAGAAAGGCACTTCACTTTGTTTTTTATAAACGATACCGTGTTGAGTGTAGCAAAGTCTATCTACGCATTCACCCTTTACGATAGTGTTAGCAATGATATCTTCACAATCTTCCGGTTTAACTTTAACGTATAACCAACCTTGAGGTTCAACACGAACGAGCGGACCAACTTCACAAAAACCGTGGCAACCACTCTTAGTAACTCTAACGGGGTCGCCGTCAGAACATTTTTCTAACTTAACGTTAAACTTAATACCCTTTTCTTCTAAAAGAGCAAGAAGTCTTTCGTAAACTTTGTTTGCACCTTTGGATACGCAACCAGCGCCACCACAGATAATAATTTTTCTGTTTTCAGAATCCATAGCCGCTTTGGCTTCCGCACGGTATGCACGTAATTCTTCAATAGATTTTAACATTAGTTATTCTCCTTTAAACTTCTAATAAGTGCAACCGCCGTATCGGGGGTCATAGTTGGGTAGATTTCGTTATTTACCATAACTGCAGGTGCAGACGAACATGCGCCTAAGCACGAAACGGTTTCTACGGTAAACATTAAATCATCCGTGGTCTTTTTAACTTCTGAAAGATTTAATTCCTTTCTTAACGCTTCTAAAATCGGTATAGATTTTCTTACGTGGCAGGCAGTACCGTCGCAAACCTTAACGACGTATTTACCCTTCTTTTCTAACGAGAAGTTTTCGTAGAAAGTTGCTACACCAAAAATTTTCGCTTCGCTTAAGTTTAACTTTTCAGCAAGATAAGGAAAAATTTCCTTCGGAAGATATCTGTAAACTTCTTGAGCGCGTTGAAGTATAGCGATCAAAGATTTTTCTTGATTACCATACTCGATAATTGCTTGGTCTAAAACCGAAAAATCAATTTTATTTTCCATTTGTTTCTCCATATATGATTTTTTTGTTTTTTTATTTAATAACGGCTAAGCCGTAAAGTTTTACGTTAAATTATTTTGAAAGATACTCGTCAATAGCTTTAGCAGCAGTTTTACCAGCGCCCATCGCTAAAATAACGGTTGCTGCACCAGTAACAGCGTCGCCACCCGCATAAACGGCTTCTACCGAAGTAAGACCGTTTTCGTCGGTAATGATACCACCGTGCTTGTTAACTTCTAAACCGTCGGTAGTTGCTTTAATAAGCGGATTTGGTGAAGTACCTAACGCCATAATAACTACGTCGGCTTCGATATCAAACTCACTACCAGCAACTGCTACAGGACGGCGACGACCTGAAGCGTCTGGTTCGCCAAGTTCCATCTTAATACAAGTAACTGCGCTAGTCCAACCGGTATCGTTGCCTTTAATTTCAACAGGGTTGGTAAGTAAATCAAATACAATACCTTCTTCCATAGCGTGTTCAACTTCTTCCTTACGTGCGGGAAGTTCGTCAAGGGTACGTCTATAAACGATATGTACGTCTGCGCCTAAACGCTTTGCACAACGCGCTGCGTCCATAGCAACGTTACCACCACCGACTACTACTACCTTTTTACCCTTTTTAATAGGTGTGGTAGCGTCGTCGCGATAAGCCTTCATAAGATTGATACGGGTTAAAAACTCGTTAGCGGAATAAACGCCGTTTAAGTTTTCACCAGGGATATTCATAAACTTAGGTAAGCCTGCGCCAGAACCTACGAATACTGCCTTAAAGTCGTATTCTTTAATAAGTTCTTCAATTGAAAGAACTTTACCGATAACCATATTAGTTTCGATTTTAACGCCTAAATCTTTTAAGGTATCGATTTCCTTTTGAACGATTGACTTGGGAAGTCTAAATTCTGGAATACCGTAAACTAATACGCCACCTGCTAAGTGGAAAGCTTCAAATACGGTAACTTCATAACCTTTTTTAGCAAGGTCGCCTGCGCAAGTAAGACCGGAAGGACCTGAGCCTACTACTGCAACCTTGATGCCGTTAGATTGTGGTTTAACGGGCTTTTCAGTAGCGTGGGCGTTGTGCCAATCTGCAACGAAACGCTCTAACCTACCGATAGCAACAGGCTCGCCTTTAATACCACGGATACAATACTTTTCGCATTGACTTTCTTGTGGGCAAACACGACCACATACTGCGGGTAAACTGCTTGAAACGGAAATCACTTGATAAGCGCCTTCAAAATCGCCTTCTTTAATTTTAGCGATAAATTCCGGAATATGCACCATAACTGGACAACCGTTCATACAAGGCTTATTTTTACAATTTAAACATCTTTCAGCCTCGTCCATAGCTTGCTCAGGCGTGTAACCTAAAGCAACTTCGTCAAAGTTTTTATTTCTGACTTCAGCATCTTGATGAGGCATAGGATTCTTTTTTAAAGACATATTAGCCATAATAACTATTTAACCTCCTTATTGAAAAGGTTACAAGTTTCTTCGTACTTGTGTCTTTCCCATTCTTTATACGAAGCGCCACGTTTCATTGCTTCGTCAAAATCTACTAAATGACCGTCGAATTCAGGACCGTCGACGCAAGCAAACTTAGTTTCGCCACCAACGGTTAAACGACAACCACCGCACATACCAGTACCGTCAATCATAACCGGGTTCATCGAAACAACCGTTTTAATGCCGTATTCTTTAGTAAGTTTGCAAACGAATTTCATCATGATAACAGGACCGATAGCGATAACTTCGTCATACTGTTCACCAGATTCGATAAGGCGTTTAAGCGCGTCGGTAACAAGACCCTTTTCGCCAGCAGTACCATCGTCGCTCATTAAAACGTATTTATCGCTTACAGCTTTAAAATCGTCTTCTAAGATAACTAAATCTTTACATCTAAAGCCTACGATAGAGTGAACTTCAGCCCCCTCTTCGTGAAGTTTTTTAGCTACGGGATAAGCAATTGCGCAACCTACGCCACCACCAACTACTGCAACCTTTTTTAAGCCCTTAGTATGCGTTGCATTACCTAAAGGACCAACAAAGTCAGCAATATAATCGCCTTCGTTTAATTGATTAAGTTCGTAAGTGGTTGCACCAACGATTTGGAAAATTACTGCAACCGTGCCTGCTTCCCTGTCGTAATCAGCAACGGTTAAAGGAATTCTTTCACCGTTTTCAGACGCCCTTAAAATTACAAACTGACCTGCTTGCGCTTTTTTTGCTACGTAAGGCGCGTACACGTCAATCCTAGTAACGGTAGGGTTCAAAACCTTTTTACTGATGATTTTAAACATAATATCTCCTTTTATCTTAACGGTTTCCCGTGATGTTTTATTTTAGTTACGGCTATGCCGTAAAAATTAATCGTATTCCTTTCTCGGATTGTTATATAAATCCACCGAGCGTGAAATATCTTTTTGCTTGGCTTCTTTACCGTAATTTTCGATATCAACGGCGTTAATTTCGCCATGACGTATACATAAAGCGCCGTTCATGCAACCACCGTCGCAAGCCATACCTTCAAAAAAGTTGAACTCCGACTTGCCTACCTTTAATTTAAGTAAGTTTGTCCTACACTCAGAAAGCCCGCTCATAGCGACGGGTTTAATACCCTCGATACCTTCTTTTTCAGCAATCTCTTTTAAGCCTTTACTTAAACCACCCGACCTAGCAAAGATACGACCGTAGTAAGAAGCGTCGTTTAACTCAACCCCCTCAAGCTCGGTAAGGTTAATGTGCCTTGCATCGAAAAATGCCTGAAGTTCTTCAAACGAGATAACGCAATCAATCGCGCCACCAGTCTTTTCTAAACGGTACTCTGACTTTTTACTAGTACACGGCCCAATAAATACGCATTTTGCATTAGGATCGATACGCTTAATAAGCTTAGCGATTTCTACCATAGGCGAAACTGTTGACGATACGTATTTTTTAAGGTCTGGAAAATGCTTTTCAATAAACTGAACGAAAGACGGACAACAAGAAGTAGTCATAACACCCTTTTCCTGCCACTCTTTAAGTTCGTGATGCAAGGTTATATCAGCGCCCTGCGCAGCCTCCTCCGCACGATAGAAGCCTAATTTTTTAAGACCTGCAACGACCTGCTCAACCGAAGCGGGCTTAAATTGTGATGCAATAGCGGGTGCAATAACAGCGTAAACTTTATAACCACCCTCTTTTGCGCCTTGTAAAAGATGAACTGCATCTAATACGAAAGATTTATCTACGATAGCGCCAAACGGACATTGATATACGCAAGCGCCACACTCTACACACTTGTTGTTATCGATTTGCGCCTTAGCGTCGATAGGATCAACTGAAATTGCTTTTACCTTACAACTTGCAACGCACGGACGTTGAAGTTTAACTATTGCCGAATACGGACAAGCTTGTAAGCATTTGCCACACTCTATACACTTAGTTTTATCGATAACAGATTTATGGTTTACTATATTAATTGCGCCTTTGGGGCAAGTTTCTTTACATTTATGCGATAAGCAACCCCTGCAAAGGTCGGTTACTTGGATACCGCCGAAAGGACACTCGTCACACGCGATATCGATAACTTCAACCACGTTAGGGTTAGATTTATCCCCACCAAGCGCCATTTTAATACGCTCTTGCACGATGGCGCGCTCTTTATAAACACAACATCTATAATTTGCCGTATGCCCTGGAGAAATTATTTTAGGTATATCGTGATAGATATCGTTAATATGATGCTCGTACTCGTTTTGGATAACTTCCTTTAACACCCTGTATTTTAATTGCTGAACTGCCGTATCAAAAACTCTCATAAAAAGCGCCCTATATTAAAATATTATTATATACTATAATTAGCCATATTTATTGTACATTGTTAAATGAATTTTGTCAATATGTTTGGGTTTAATTTATAAGCAAAATAGATAAGTTTTTTCTTAAAAAATTCTATTTTTACTTTTTTTTGATAAAACAATATCTTTTGGTTAGGTTTTTAATAACGTTTAGTTATGATTGCGCGTTTATTTGTAATTTTAACTTTATTTAAAGCTACTATTGCCACAAAAATGAATTAATAAAATAACTAACAAAAAAACATTTTGCCTAAAAAATTAATTAATAAAATAACTAGCAAAAAACATTTTGCCTAAAAAATTATATTAAAAAAATCCCCACCAAAGTGAGGATTTTTAATACTAGATTAAACCAATCATTAAGTTACATGCAAGTACGATTAATACTAATGCGATAGGATATGTAGAAGCGTATGCAGAAGCAACGTCTTCGGTTTCAGCAGTAGCGATTAAAGTACCTAAAGCGGGGGTTGAAGTCATACCACCGGTAATTGAACCTAAATTGTTTAATAAAGGCAACTTTAACACCTTGCCACCAAGGAAGAAACCAACTACCATCGGAAGTAACGTCATAACAGCGCCACCGATAAAGCCCCAAAGTAAAATTTGAACGTCGTTACCAACTGCTGCAACTAAGTTTACACCACCTTCTACACCTGCGCCGATTAAGAAAAGCATTAAACCTAATTCTTTAAGAACTTTAGTGGTAGCTGCGGGAACTTCTAACGAGAGTTTACCTATATGACCGAAATGACCGAATACTAAACACATAATAAGTACGCCACCGGTAGTACCTAAACTGAAGTTAGCACCACCAGGGAGAGGAATTTTAATTGCACCTAAAAGTAAACCTGCAACTACTGCAATAGCAAAAGCGGTAAACCCTAAGCCATCACAACTAAATAAACCTCCAACCTTCTTTTCTTCGACTACGGAAGTAGCTTCACCAGAAAGTAAAGTTCTTTCATGCGCCATATCGGCTTTTAAGAACTTAGGTAATAATTGAACGAATAATACTACACCGATAACACCGAACGGGTATGCGATTGCGTGACCAATAGTAACGTAAGTATCAGGTTCACCTTTAATAGCCATAGCTTCTTGCGCTGCTGAATAACCGGGGGTTGAAGTTAACGCACCCGATAAAATACCAGACCAGAAATCCGAGCCGTAAGGTGATAAGAAAGATAACGCTACTGCAGCGGCAGTACCTACTAAAATAATTACGATACCCATTAAAATGTAGGTTTTAAAATTCTTTCTTAAATCTCTAAAAAATTTAGGACCAGCAATAAAACCAACCGCGCCAACGAACATTACTAAGCCCACGTTAGAAATAACTTTTTTATAGTAAGCAGTAACTGCGCTAGTGGGAGTTAAGTAAAAATTACCAATAACCGGTATATCTTTTAAGCCGTCTAACGACCATAAAAAGCCAAATAAAATTGCTACTAAAAATACACCTGCCGTACCTAAGGAAACACCCTTAACCGTTACCCTACCAAGTAAATAACCTAATGCAGTAATAACAAAAATACCTGCTAAAAGTATTGATAATGAAAATACGCTATCAACGCTTTCGTTTTGAATACCTGAGTATACCACCCAAAAACCTACGGCAGCAACCGCTACTAAAGCGATGGTAATCCAAAGCCATTTAAGGCTTTTTTTGTTTTGATTTTCCATAATAAATATCTCCTAAAAATGCAAAAATTAAGTCAAAATAATTAATTTTCGGAGAAAAGCAAAATATTAAGTTTTTCTCTGACAATTTTAAATATAATTTTGTCTAACAAAACAGCATTATAGGGGGCAAAATACCCCCTGTTAATACTAATTAAATAGCAGGCTGTTTAGTATAGTTTGGTAATAACTTTGGTGAAAGAATTTCAGGGTTTAAACCTGCGTCTTTAAGTTCTTTATCAAAGGATTTTACGTGGTCTAAAGTTAAATCTTTTAAGGTAACTTCTTTAAACTTTTTACCAGCGCTCTTACCTGCAATACGACCAAATACGATTATGTCTAAAAGGGAGTTGCCCATAAGACGGTTTCTACCGTGGATGCCTCCAACTGCCTCACCTGCAACGTATAAGTTTTCGATAGTGGTACTCATACCGTCGGCGGAAATATCTATACCACCGTTTTGATAGTGAAGCGTGGGGTAAATTAAGATAGGTTCTTTACGGATATCAATACCATATTTACCGAACATCCTCATCATAGCAGGGATACGTTTTTCGATAGTGCCTTCACCACCTAAAATTTCAATCTGCGGGGTATCAAGCCATACGCCTTGACCGTCCGTAGTCTTAACGCCGTTGCCTTTACTGCACTCTTTAATAATTGAAGATGCCGTTACGTCACGGGTTTCAAGCGAGTATACGAAAGCTTCACCATTTTTGTTAACGAGTTGCGCACCTAAAGAACGAACCTTTTCGGTAACGAGCGCGCCAAAAATTTGAGTAGGCTCAGCAGCGCCAGTCGGGTGATATTGAAGGGTATCTGCATATAAAAGCTTACCACCTGCACGATACGCTAAAACTAAACCGTCGGCAGTAGCGCCGTAGTGGTTTGACGTCGGGAAGCCTTGATAGTGTAACCTACCTGCACCACCAGTTGCTATAATAACAACTTTTGCTTTTGCAACCAAAATATCTTTGGTTTCCATATTCATTAAAACAGCGCCAGCAACCTTACCGTCGGTATCTTTGATAAGTTCAATTGCAGAAGTAAAATCGATTACAGGTATACCTCTATTTAAAACTTCATCACGGAGTGTACGCATGATTTCTGCACCAGAATAGTCCTTACATGCGTGCATACGCTTTCTGGAAGTACCACCACCGTGGGTAGTAACCATAGTGCCGTCGGGCATTTTATCGAACATAACGCCTAAATCGTTAAGCCATCTGATAGCGTCGGGCGCTTCGGAAACTAAACGATATAAAAGTTCAGGTTTTGCTGCAAAGTGCCCGCCACCAAATGCATCTAAATAGTGGATTGCGGGTGAATCGTTAGGTTTATCAGCCGCTTGAATACCACCTTCAGCCATCATGGTGTTTGCGTCGCCTATACGGAGTTTAGTAACCATCATAACCTTTGCGCCAGCGTTATCAGCTTCGATGGCAGCGGAAGAACCTGCGCCACCTGCGCCGATAATAAGCACGTCGGTTTCGTAATCGGGTTTAGATAAATCGATATCCATATCAAGCACCCTTGACTTACCTTGTAAAACGTCGGCAAGTTCGTGAAGGACTTTTTCACCCTTATTAGGACCAACTTTTAAAACTTCGTAAGCGGAAGTAATATAGTCGGGATGGTATTCTTTTAATACTGCGTCTTTTTCTTCAGCAGTTAAACGTCTGTGAAGTTTACCACATCTTTCTTGACGGGTAGCTTCAACTTTTTTCATTGATTCTAATTGTTCGTTTGTGTAATTATACATAACCTTTCCTCCCTTATTTTTCGATTTCTCTATTGTTATAGAGTTCTTTAAGTTCGGAAATAGGCTTATTCATCAAAGTTTCGATAAGTTCTTTATACTTACCGTCGTCGATTTCTTTAACCCTTTCCAATAAGTGCGTGGTTTCGGGAGCGATATATTTGCCGTATAATCTTCTAGAAAGTTCAGCAACCTGCGGGTGTGAAATACCTGCGGGACAGCGTGAAGAACATACGCCACACATTACGCAGTCAAAAGATTCTTCCGCGCAGCTTTCAAAGTCGCCACGTTGCGCGTATGCAATATATTGCATAACGTTTAAGCCTTGCGTGCAAGCCTTAGTACAAGCGTTACAACCTACGCAAGCGTAAATTTCGGGATAGAGTTGCATCATGATTTGTTCTGACGGCGAAATTTTTTGGATATCGTAAACTTCTTTTACGAGGGGGAAGAACGGTAAAGTTGCAACGTACATGTTGTCTTCAACCTTAGTTTGACAAGCAAGGCACGCCTTTAACTCCTTATCACCCTTAATCCTATAAATAGTCGAGCAAGCGCCACAAAAACCGTTACGGCAACCACAACCTCTAACTA
The DNA here is from genome assembly GCA_017624285.1 of Clostridia bacterium. Taxonomy (GTDB): domain Bacteria; phylum Bacillota; class Clostridia; order Christensenellales; family Borkfalkiaceae; genus UBA11475. Next base: position 14,554 of record JAGANI010000030.1, on the reverse strand, counting down.
ATTGGTAACCTGCGTATTCCATAGCCTTCATAATGGTAAGACTGGACGGAACTTGATATTTTTTACCAAATAAATAAACGTTAACCATATTTTCCATAATAGATACCTCTTAATATTCGTTGGGTAATTCGTTAAGTTGGTCGCATCTAAATACAGGACCATCTTTACAAACGTACTTATCACCTACGTTACATCTACCGCATTTGCCGATAGCGCACTTCATTTTAAGTTCAAGCGTGGTAAAGATTTGGTTAGTCTTAAAGCCTAATTCCTGTAAGTTTGCAAGTGTAAACTTAATCATAATCGGAGGACCGCAAAGTACAGCCGTTGCGGTGTTGTCTAAACCGACTTCTTTAACGTAGTTAGGTACGAAACCAACGTGGCCGTCCCAAGTGGGTGTTTCCCTATCGATGGTTAAGTAAACGCTAAAGTCAGGTTCGTTTACCCATTCGTTTTTAATTTCTTCATAATCGACTAAATCGTCGTCGCTACGAGAGCCGTAAATTATGGTAACTTTACCGTAATTTTCTCTCTTATCTCTTACGTAATTGATGATAGAACGTAAAGGCGCTAAACCGATACCACCTGCGATAAACACTAAATCTTTACCCTTAAAGTCAGTTTCTACAGGGAAACCGTTACCGTAAGGACCACGGATAGTGATTTGTTGACCAACTTCGATTTGGTGTAACCACTCGGTTACGCAACCGCATTTTTTAATGGAAAATTCCATATACTCGGTATTTGTTGGGCTAGAAGTTATCGAAAATAGCGCTTCTCCAATACCGGGCATCGATAAAAACGCGCATTGACCGGGGATGTGTTCAAACGGTTTTTTACCATCTAAACCAACCACACGGAAAGTTTTAACGTCGGGTGTATCCCTTCTGATATCGGTAACTACGCCAATACCGGGAATTAAAGGTTCTTTTCTCATAATTATTTATCCTCCCCTAACGTTTTAATTACCTTGACGATATTGAGCATTTGCGGACATTTTTGAACGCATCTGCCACAACCTACGCAAGAATATACACCGTCGTGATTAGACGGGAAATATACTAATTTGTGCATAAATCTTTGACGATATCTTTGCATTTGGCTAGGTCTAGTATTGCCGTGCGCACACTTGGTAAAGTCTGCAAACATACAAGAATCCCAGCACTTAAATCTTTGTACGCCCGTTTTAGTTTTAAAATCTTTTACGTCGTAACATTGACAAGTAGGACATACAAACGTACAAGTACCGCAACCTAAACATGCTTCTGATAAAGCCTTCCATTTAGGTGAATTGAAAAGTTCTAAAAGTTTATCTGGTGTGAATTTAGATAAATCGATATTAGAATACGGAAGTCTATCGATAATAGCGCGGATTTCAGATTGTTGGTTTTCTACTGCAGAGTTATCCATATCGAGTTCAAAAAAGTCTTTAACTTCGGTAGTTAACTCAATACCCTTATCGGTATTAGGCATCCAATGTAAATAGCCGTCTACAATCCAAGTAGAAACGTCGCCTTTAGGATCAGCAGCGTCGATGCCGTAAGCCTTACAAAAGCATGCTTCATCAGGCTTAGCGCAAGCAAGCGTTACAATGGTGGTGTTAGCCCTTCTCATTTCGTAAAAAGTATCGGGGTAATCTTCAACAAAAGCCATATCTAAAAGTTCAAAACTTCTATTATCGCAAGCCTTTACGCCAAAAATAACTTGTTTGTTGGTAGGCATAATAGGCTCGTCAATAGAAATTTTTTTGCCGTCTACTTCAAACCTAACTAAATCTTGCGACTGTGGAAAGAATACGTCCTTTGCAGACTTAGTGGTTTTTAACTTATTTAAATCAACGATAGCGTCCTTATCCCATTTAGCAAAGTCAACCTGACCTGCCTTAAAAATAGGAAGATAAAGGTCGTTTTTCTTTGCGATAAACGAATATAATTCGGGAAGGTTTTTAAGGCTAATCTTCATCATAATTATTTGCCCTCCTTCGTGTCAAATTCGTGTGGTTCTCTGTCGCCAAAGGTGTAACTATTAAGCGGCGCTTTAGTTTCGGTGTCTTCACCTGCCTGATATTCACCGTAAAACTCGTTCATATCTTTAATAAACTTTCTGTTTATTAAATGTAACGGAATACCTTGCGGGCATACCCTAGAACACTCGCCACAGTCAGTACATCTACCAGCAACGTGCCATGCACGAATAATATGATATAATTTTTCTTCAAATCTATCTGTGTTAGCTTTAGACGCGATATTTGAATCGGGATTATCGAATACGCAATGCACGCATGAACATGCTGGGCATACGTTACGACAAGCGTTACAACGGATACATTTTGAAAGTTCGTTTTGCCAAAATTTATATCTTTCGTCTTCGGTCATAGCTTCTAACTGAGCAACCATACCGAAACGGTCTTTAGGTTCTTCAACAACTTCTTCACCGATAAGTTCGTCGTAAACAACGTGCTTTTTGCCTTTGCAAGATAAGCACTTTTCAAGCATAACGTCTACCTTATCAACGGTTTTTTCACCATAGATGGTATCGCAAATTAACTTATCGCCTTCCGTCTTACAACCTAAAACGCCGTCGATACCAAACGCGCGGAGTTTATCGATATCAACTTTACCACGACACTCGATACCTACTACGTAGATATTTTCTCTCTTGATTCTATGTTCTTGAATCAATTGATTAAAACTATAAGTATCGCAAGGTTTTAAGAAAACTAAAATCTTGCCTTCTTTTTTGCTTTCTTCAATTAAATATTTAGAAAGGTTAGCGCCACAAAACTCGGTATAAACGAATTTATCTAAGTTATCGAGTGTAAACGTTGCGGGAGAACAATCGTAAGAAAAATCCCCTTCCGTCCAACCGATAACACGGTTAACCACGCCTTTAGTTAAAAGTTCTTCGGCCTTTAATTTAGCCTGTTTCATTATTTCTTGCATCTTAAGTCCTCCAACTTCTTGTTTTCGCCAAGAGCGGTTATAGTTGCTACGAAATCGTTCATAACGGCTGAAAATTTAGCGCCTTCAGCAGCGGAAACCCACTCTACACGAGTACGTTCCTTTTCGATACCTAAGTAGTTAAGCATTGAAAAGAGAGTCGTCATACGACGTCTAGCGTAATAGTTACCCGTCGTATAGTGGCAATCCCCAGGGTGGCAACCGCATAAGATAACGCCGTCTGCACCACGTTGGAAAGCCTTTAAGATAAACATAGGATTAAGTCTGCAAGAACATGGGATTCTGATAATCTTAACTTCTGCAGGATAAGAAAGTCTTGCTGAACCTGCTAAGTCTGCGCCTGCATACGAACACCAGTTACAGCAAAAAGCAACTATTGTCGGTTTGAAAGTCTTATTTTCTACTTGCATATAGATTCAACCTCCGCCATAATTTCTTTATTAGTAAAGCCCTTAAGATCCATAGCGCCTGACATACAAGCAACCGTACATGCGCCACAACCTTGACAAATTGCTTCGTTTACTTGTGAAACGCGTCTTACCTGTACGCCACCGGGGATACGGAATTCCTTATCAACGTAAGTAATAGCGCCGTAAGGACAAACGGTAGCACAAAGTGAACAGCCGTTACACATATTTTCGTTAGGAGATGCAACGCAAGCGTTACACTTTAAGGTATCTTTAGAAAGTAAGCCTATTACCTTAACCGCTGCTGCGCCTGCTTGCGCTACGGTATCGGGGATATCCTTAGGGCCTTGACACATACCTGAAAGGAATATACCTGCGGTCGGTGATTCAACAGGTTTAAGTTTTGCGTGCGCTTCGGTAAAGAAGTCGTTAGTATCCATACTAGCAGTAAGCATAGTACCAATTTTACGCGCGGTATCGTCGGCTTCGATAGCAGCTGCTAAAACTACTAAGTCAGCATCGATATGAAGTTGCTCGTCAGCGAGTAAATCTGATGCTTGAACTTCTAAATGACCGTCTTTTTCGATAACCTTACCTACTTGACCTTTTATGTAGTGAACACCGTACTGCTCAACTGCCCTACGGTAGAATTCATCATAGTTTTTACCAGGTGTACGAACGTCGATATAGAATACGTAAACTTCGGTTTCAGGATGTTTTTCGCGAAGTAACATTGCGTGTTTTGCAGTATACATACAGCAAATCTTAGAGCAGTATTGCTTATCGCAAGGTCTTAAACCTCTTGAACCTACGCATTGAACGAACACTATCTTTTTAGGTTCTCTACCATCAGAAGGACAAATTAGGTGTCCCTTGGTAGGACCTGCAGCGTTGGTTAAACGTTCAAACTCTAACGAAGTAATAACGTCTTTGCAATCGGAGTAGCCAAGTTCGTTAAACTTATCTAAATTGATAATGTTATAACCAGTAGCAACTACGATAGCGCCGTACTCACGCTCGATAATTTGGTCTTTTTGTTCATAATCGATTGCGCCTGCAGTACATACCTTAGAGCAAATACCACACTTACCAGTCTTAAGCTTGATACAAGCGTTGGGGTCGATAGTTGCCTTGTTAGGAACTGCTTGTGCAAACGGAATATAGATAGCAGGTCTGGTATCTAAACCTGCGTTAAATTCGTTTAAGGATTTTTTAGAAGGACACTTTTCCATACAAGCGCGACAGCCTGTACATTTAGCAGTGTCAACGTATCTAGCCTTTTGTCTAATTTTAGCGGTAAAGTTACCAACGAAACCCGAAACGGCTTCAACTTCGCTATAAGCGAAGATATTTATCTTTTCGTGTGCGGAAACGTCTACCATTTTAGGCGTTAAGATACATGCAGAGCAGTCTAACGTTGGGAAGGTTTTGTCTAACTGACTCATCTTACCACCGATAGAGGGCTTCTTTTCAACGATATCAACTTCAAAGCCTGCGTCAGCGATATCAAGTGCAGATTGAATACCTGCAATACCACCACCAATAACGAGCGCGCGCTTGGTAACTTTGCTTTCGCCAGCCTGTAAAGGAGCGTTTAAAAGTACTTTTGCGATAGCCGTACGCGCTAAGACGATGGCTTTTTCAGTACCTTCTTCAATATCTTTATGTATCCAAGAACATTGTTCACGGATATTAGCAACTTCAATCATATAAGGGTTAAGCCCAGCTTTTTCAGCCGTCTTTCTGAAAGTTGCTTCGTGCATTCTAGGTGAACACGAGCAAATAACTACGCCGTCTAACTTATAGTCGCGAATAGCGTCAGCCATTTTGTTTTGCCCGATTTCAGAGCATATATACTGATAATCTTCTGCAAAAACTACGTTTGGTTCTTTTTTACAAGCCTCAACGACAGCTTTTACGTCAACGGTTGCCGCGATGTTTGAACCGCACCAACATACAAATACGCCGATTTTTTTCATAATTATCTTCCTTTTTAATTATTTACTGTATTTTCTGAAAGCGCTGGTTAAAGCCTGCGCGGGTAATTCGGGGTCTAAACTTACGGAAACTTGCTCGGGTTTTAAGTGGTTGTTACCCTGCTTTCTGATTTGTAATAGTTTAACAGCCTCGATAATTTTAGCCGGTTCAACCTGACGTGGGCATCTTTCAACGCAAGCCATACAGGATAAACAGGTGTAAATAGACTTACTGTTTGCAAGTTTATCGATTTCGCCTTTTTCTACGAAATAAACAAACTGATGGGGATGGAATTCCATCTCGTCATAGTTAGGACAAGTTGCCGAACATTTACCACATCTCATACATTTTAAAACGGATACGCCCGACATTTCTTCAATTTTTTCTCTCAATTTTAAGTTTTGCATATAACACACTCCTACTTAACGCCTAAGGCTTCGGCTAAAAGTTCAGTAAAATAATATACGGGGATTTTATCGCCACCGTTAACTTTTAAGTTGTATAAACATAACGGACAAGCGGTAATTAAACACTCCGCACCCTTAGATAAAGCGTTTTCGATAATCTTATCAGAACGCTTTTTGGGTATAGCTTTATCTTCTAAAGTGCAGTACGCGCCACAACACTCGTTACGCATTTGATAGATAACTGGCGTTGCGCCGATTGCTTTGATAAAATCTTCTAAAATAGTTGGGTTTTCGGGATTGTCAAAAGCCATAACGCTACTTGGTCTTAAAAGTAAACAACCGTAATATGCGCCTATCTTTTTGCCCGTTAAAGGATTAACTACCTTTTCTTTAATCTTGTCAAAACCAACCTTATCACGTAACATCTCTAAATAATGTATAACGGTGGCTTCACCATTATAGGGTTGGTCTAATTTAAGGTAGTTATTTACCCTAAAATTAAAGTAATCGTTAGTAGCCATATCGTTGTTAACGCGTTTAATAACGTTGTGGCAGGCTGAACATAAAGTAAGTAACTCTGTATTATTGTTTTTTGCTTCTACTAAAGCCCTTACCGAAGCAAGTTTTGTAGCGATTTCGTCCTGAGAAGTCGTATAACAACCACCACAACATTGCCAATCTTTGATTTCGTCCATAGTAACGCCTAAAACTTCCGCGCATTTTCTAGCGTAGATATCAAGGTCTTTGCCCTTTGCTTTAAGCGTACAACCGGGATAATAAGTAAAATTCATAATATCACCTTTATATAAAAGTCTACTTTACGGCAAAGCCGTAAGTTAATGCAATTTTAATAAATGTTATTCTTCTTCCTTAGCCATTTCTTCGGGATGGAATACTTCGTCAAACTTTTCAGCAGTTAAAAAACCAAGTTTAACGCAAGCTTCTTTTAAGGAAATATTTTCTTTATAAGCAAGTTTAGAAGTTTTTGCAGCGTTATCGTAACCGATATATGGGTTAAGTGCCGTAACAAGCATTAAAGAGTTGTGTAAGTTATGGTTCATCTTATCTTTATCAGCAACTATACCGATAGCACAGTTATCGTTAAACGACCTAATACCGTCTGCTAAAAGTTTTACTGATTGTAAGAAGTTGTAAATTATTACCGGCATAAATACGTTAAGTTCAAAATTACCTTGCGAAGCCGCCATAGTAACAGCAACGTCGTTTGCCATAACCTGTACTGCAACCATCGTTAAAGATTCACATTGAGTGGGGTTAACCTTACCTGGCATAATAGAACTACCTGGTTCGTTTTCAGGAATACGTATTTCCCCTAAACCACAACGAGGACCTGACGCTAACCAACGAACGTCGTTAGCGATCTTCATTAAATTGCAAGCGAGTGCTTTAATTGCGCCGTGGGTAAATACAAGCGCGTCTTTAGCAGTCAATGCGTGGAACTTATTAGGCGCGGTTACGAAGTTTTTGCCGGTGATTTCCGAACAGAAAGATGCAACCTTTTCGTCAAAGCCCTTGGGTGCGTTTAAGCCCGTACCAACTGCAGTACCACCGAGCGCTAATTGTGATAATTTGGGGATAGAAGTTAAAATCATATCCTTAGTTTCGATAAGCATTTGCTTCCAACCAGAAATTTCTTGCGCAAAGGAAATCGGAACAGCGTCTTGAAGGTGCGTCCTACCAGACTTAACGATGCCTTTATTTTCTTTTTCTAATCTATCAAAGGTAGAAATTAAAAGGTCGATTGAAGGGATTAAATTATCTTCAATAGAGCAAACTGCGGCGATATGCATAGCCGTCGGGAAAGTATCGTTAGAACTTTGCGACATATTGATATCGTCGTTGGGGTGTAAAAGTTTTTTACCAGCAAGCTCGTTACCACGGTTAGCGATAACTTCGTTAGCGTTCATATTAGATTGCGTGCCAGAACCAGTTTGCCATACTACGAGTGGAAAATGGTCGTTTAAACTACCAGAAGCAACTTCGTCGCAAGCTTTAGAGATAAAATCTAACTTTTCGTCAGAAAGTTTACCTAAAGCGTTGTTAGCCATAGCGGCAGCCTTTTTTAAGATACCGAAAGCCTTAGTAATTTCACGCGGCATAACTTCGCCACCGATTTTAAAGTTTTGAAAACTCCTTTGTGTTTGTGCAGCCCAGTATCTATCTGCGGGGACTTGCATTTCACCCATTGAATCTTTTTCAATACGATATTCCATTTGTAAAACTCCTTATATTGTGCTTTTTATTATATTTGTGTAGACCGACGTTTTTTAGTTTTTACCGTCGAGTATTACCTTTAACTTAGTTGAAAGTATCGCCAGCGACGCTGCAATATCAACGTCTTGCACGGCAACGCCTTCACTCACTTTAAGTGGTACTGGTGAAAAGTTTAATATTGCCAAAATACCGTCTTTAACTAATTTATCGCAAACGGCTTGCGCTACCGACGTTTGGACGGCGAGTATAGCCATTTTGACTTTGTTCTTTTTTAAATAATCCGCCATTTCGGATTCGTGATAAACTTTAGTACCGGCTACTACCTTGCCGACTATATCTTCACTAACGTCGAAACCTGCGGTAATTTTTAAACCGTATTTTGAAAAACCTTTATAAGATAAAAGCGCCGTACCAAGTTTACCAACACCGACTAAAATGGCTTTTTGCGAGTTGTTAAGACCTAAAAATCTTCCAAATCGTCAATTAAACGCTTAAGCTCAAACCCGACTTTGGGTTTGCCTTCTACGGTAGAAACAAGCGCTATATCCTTTTTTACTTGTACGGAGTTAAGTTCTAACCCGTTAGCGATTGTAACGGATGAAACAAACTCCTCCCCATCTAAGTAAAGCGCCTTTAAAAATCTTAAATATTTTGGCAACCTTTTTAACGTTGCGTTAGAAATTGTTTGCTCAGGTTTCGCCATCTCTCACCTCTATACAATTCCCACCTATTTGGTATGAATTATCGTTCATTTTTTATCGATATATATTTATCTATTCACTATTGTACACTTCTTAAAAATTTTTGTCAATAAATTTCGTATTATTTTTTACACTTTTAAATAAAAAACGCGCTTGCACGCGTATACGCAAAATTCCACAAAAAACTTAGCCAAAAATCGCAAAAAACTATGTGTTTATAATATAAAATCGCTAAAATGCCCCTTGAAATAAACTCGTTTTGGATATATAATTTAAATGAAAACTATTTTTGTGAGGTTAATATGCTTTTTAGTGATAAATTTGTTTCTGCAACAACACGTTTTAATACTATCAAAAACCCCGTGAGCGCACCGCTTTTTAGAAAAAATTTTTGTTTAAATAAGCTTCCTAATAAGTTTGAAGTAACCATTGCCGGCTTAGGTATTTACGAACTTTTTATAAATGGTAAAAGGGTAACTAAGGGGTATCTATCCCCATATCGCGCAAACCCTACCCACTTTATTTATTACGATAATTACGACTTAACCGATAAGTTAAACGTTGGCGAAAACGTCATCGGCGTTACCTTAGGTAACGGATTTATAAATTCTACCGTACCGACTTGGGATTTTGATAAAGCGCCGTGGGTAAGCGCGCCTAAATTTGCAATAAGTGTCGAAGCGGACAACGTTTTACTTTTTGACGCTACGCAATTTAAATGCGACGATAGCGAAATTATATTTGACGACTTCCACCGTGGCGAACATATCGACGCAAACCTAGTTAAAGCGGGTTGGAACGATATCGGTTTTTGCGACGATAATTTTAAACCAGTTATTTTGGTTGTCTCCCCTATCGGCGAAAAAGTTTTAACCCCCATACAGCCGATACTTCCGTACTCTTACCGTAAACCCGTAAAAGTTATTAAGACTGAAAACAGTTTTATTTACGACTTTGGCGTGGATAGCGCAGGCACTTACAACCTTAAAATTAAAGGCGAAAAGGGTAAAACTATTAAACTTCAGTGTGGTGAAATTATACTTAACGGTCATGTAGACGACGAAAAAATTAGTTGCGTTTCTGCTTACAAAAAAGATTACGTACAATGCGACTGGTTGACGCTTAGTGGCAACCTAGACGAGTTTGAACCACGCTTTAGTTATAAAGGTATGCGTTTTATAGAAATATTTAACCTAACCGACGACGAGGCAAACTCTTTAGACCTTACTTATATCGAACTATCAACCTTAAAAGAAGTTAATGGTGAGTTTTATTGCGACAACCAAGTTATAAACATCTTGCAAGAAATGATTTTAAGGTCGGATAGATCTAACTTTTACCACTTCCCGACCGATTGCCCGCAAAGAGAAAAAAACGGTTGGACTGGCGACGCGGCGTTATCTGCCGAACAGTTTTTATTAAACTTTAATTGCGCTTCCCCGCTTAAGGAGTGGATTAAAAATATTTGTAAGGCGCAAAACGAGCAAGGCACACTCCCTGGCATAGTACCAACTAACGACTGGGGCTTTGCTTGGGGCAACGGCCCTGCGTGGGATAACGTTTTGTTTGAACTTCCCTACCGCATATACGTTTATACTGGCGATACCGAGATTATCGAATACGGCAAACCGTATATGATGAAGTACTTAAAATATATGGACGGTAATCGCGACGAAAGGGGCTTATTACACTACGGGCTTCACGATTGGTTGCCTATAAATAAAGATACACCTTTAGAGTATAGCGATACTGCAACGTGTAAAGCTATATGCGATAACGCCGTGGGTTGTTTTAAAGCGATAGGTTACACCGAAGGTGAAGAATACGCTAAACGCCTTGGTGAAGAAATTAAAGATGCTTTTAGAAAACATCTTGCTTGGGAAGGTAAAACCGTTTGGTGTGAATCGCAAACGGCGCAATCAATGGCGATACATTATAACATAGTTGATAAAAAAGATATTGAACACTCTGTAAGCAGGCTAAAAGATTTTGTATTTAAATCAAGCAACCATATGGATATAGGCGTATTAGGTAGCCGTACGTTATTTAGGGCGCTTGGCGATAACGGCTTTTGCGACTTAGCCGTTAAATTAATAACGCAAGATAGTTACCCAAGTTACTACACTCATATTAAAGTAGGTAGCACTACGCTTTTAGAAAAGTGGCCACTATTTGATGATATGACGCTTGATAACTTAACGCGTATACCAGAGGGTATTGCATCAGCCAACCACCATTTTTGGGGAGATATATCGGCGTTTTTCTATCGTAACTTAGCAGGTATTAAAATTAACGAGCCTTTTACCGTTGATTTTAAGCCCGATTTTGCAAAAACGGTGGGGTACGTACGTGCTTATTTTAAATTTAAGACTGGTAAATTTATGGTTGAATATAAACGCGATAACGATAAAATTTTAGCCACCGTTACCGTCCCCGACGGCGTAAAAGCAAACCTTATTAAGCCTGACGGGTATAAAATTTTATCACCAAACTCGTTAACAACTGGCGTAAATACTATTGTTTACGTAAAAGAATAATTTTTAAGGACAAGATTTACGTCTTGTCCTTTTTTTTACAACACTATGATTAAAACACTTAAAAATTACACCCCGTTACTGGGTTAAATAAAATTTATAATAAAATTATTTTTTTTAATACGTTAGTTTTCCTTGATAAGATTTAATATTTGTAGTACAATTATTTTTATAAAAGGGAGTTAAGCATGAAAGTTTTTGAACCTAAAATTTTTAATAGTTTAAAAGGCTATAAACCTAAACAGATTTTATCCGATATAGTAGCGGGTATTATAGTTGCTATTATCGCCTTACCACTATCAATAGCACTTGCAATAGCGTCCGGCGCAGCCCCCGTTACAGGGCTTTACACAGCAATTATTGCTGGGTTTATAATTTCACTTTTTGGTGGTAGTAAGGTTAATATTTCTGGCCCGACAGCCGCTTTTGCAACAATAGTTGCAGGCATAATTTTATCCGACGGTATGGACGGGCTTATTATTGCAACCGTTATGGCAGGCTTAATACTTATTATTATGGGCTTATGCCGTGTGGGTACGCTTATTAAATTTATACCTAAAACCATCACGATAGGTTTTACTTCAGGTATAGCAGTAACGTTATTAGTTGGTCAGCTTAAAGATTTTTTAGGACTTACCTACCCTGCTGGCACTAACGCAATAGAAACGCCTGAAAAGTTAGCATTAGTAATAGAGCATTTTTCTACCATAAATTTATGGGCGGTATTAGTTGGCGTCATAGGTTTAATTATTTTGATACTTTGGCCAATGCTAAATAAATTAAAAGCAAAACCGTTTAAGATTATGGCAAAAATACCCGGCTCACTTATAGCGGTATTAGTTGGCGCAATTGTGGTATTCTTTTTAGATAAGGTTAACACGATAGGTACGCTTTACACGATAGATTCTTCCTTACCTAAATTTTCTTTTCCGTTTAAGGATTTAACTTTTGATAAAGTTTTACATTTATTACCCAGCGCTTTTACGAGTGCGTTACTTGCTGGTATAGAAAGTTTACTAAGCTGTGTTGTTTCCGATAAAATGATTGATGATAAGCATAACCCTAATACTGAACTTATCGCACAAGGCTTAGGTAATATCGGCGCAGGTTTATTTGGTGGTATACCCGCAACGGGCGCTATTGCAAGGACTGCTGCAAACGTACGTAACGGTGGGCGCTCACCCATATCAGGTATAACGCATGCAATAGTGCTGTTTTTAGTTTTAATACTTTTAATGCCGTACGCTTCACTTATACCGATGCCGATAATTGCAGCAATACTTTTTATAGTTGCTTATAATATGAGCGAGTGGCGTGAGTTTTTACACGTAATAAAACAAAAAAACTGGGCAGACATCTTAGTATTAGTGGTAACCTTTGTTTTAACGGTAGTGTTTGACTTAGTTAAAGCAATAGCAGTTGGTATGGTTATACACTATTTAATAGTATTAGTTAAGTTTATAATAAACAAACGTAAACTTAAAAACCAACCTATGGGCGATGCTGATAAAAAATCTACTAAAACAGTAAACGAAAGTGATATTTAACTAATATTTAAGCGAGCGTTATAAACGTTCGCTTTTTTAATATCATTTGATTTTTTTTGACGATTTTAGTCTTTTTTTATTGACAAAAAAAATTTTAAAAAAAATTTAAAAAGCACTTGACTAAGGGGGTTTATAGGACTAAAATTAAGTAAACAAAAAATCTTTAACCCGCAAAACGCTTTTAGCGTATAAGGAGATTTAAGATGAAACGTTTGTCGAAGTTTTTAGATAAGAACTTGATGGTAATCAACACACCTACGACAAAACTGTCCATTTTTGGACTGGCAATCCCAATATTTTTAGAAAACATAGGCGCTCATTTAATTGCGATGATACAAACGATACTATCATCTAATTTTATGGACGGCTTTTTTGTTTCTCCTATGAATATTGCCGTTTCAGCAGCAGCACCGATAACGACTTTATCAACGGTGGTTACGGTAGGGCTAAATATCGTACTATCTATAAACCTTGGACGGGGCAACCAAAAAGACTCCGCTAAAATAGTAGGTACGGCAATTTACGCCAATTTTCTATTTTCAATATTTTTAAATTCAATAGTATCGTTTTTTGCAGAGCCTATAATCAGTTTTATGGGTTATAACACTGCCGAATACGCCGAAGCCTTCCCCTACGCGGTGGATTATCTTAAAAAACAATCGATAGTATTGATGGTTATTCGTATAACCGGTTGCTTTTTAACGATATTACGTTGCTACGGCTATACAAAAATCGGTATGTATTCAACTCTTATTTCTTCTGCAGTCCTTACGGGTTTAACGGCAATAATGCTTTTTGTTATTTCCCCTGCAAAAGAATACGTCGTTGACGGCTTTATTATTTGTAGGCTTATAGTAAGAATTGCTGAAGCAATTATTTTATATTTAGTTTTATTAAAGAAAAAGATATCCATATCGTTTAAGTTAAGCCGTAAATGGTTTAAGGAAATTTTCCGTATAGGCTTCCCTGCAAACATAGCAAACCTTGCTTATACGATTTCTAGCGTATTGACGGTAAAAATTTGCGTATCATTAGGCCCTGACCCATACTTAGCAAGGATATACATACAACAAATAGTGTTCTTCGTATACACGTTTGGCGCATGCGTAGGTGTTGCAAACTCTATCATGATAGGTAGACTTTGCGGTATGGGTGATTTAGATAAAGCAGATATGATGCACCGTCAAAATATACGCCTAATTATGCTAGTAAACGGCATACTTTCACTACTATGTATACCCATCGGTATCCTAATTTTACGTTTTGGCTTTAACGCGTCGGATGTAATTATTGCGCTTTCGGTACCAGTATTTATTATCGACTTATTTGTTGAAATTGGACGTGGTATGAACCATATCGGGCAAAACGGTCTTAACGCTACAAAAGACGTTAAATTTACCACGATAGTGTCTATTATAGCAGTATTTTTATTTAGCGTAGGCTTAGCGTACGTCTTTGGTGTAATCTTTAAGCTTGGGATATCAGGTATATGGTTTGCATACGCCGTGGATGAAATATCCCGTGGTATATTATACTACTTTAGATGGCGCAAAGGCAGATGGAGAAAGCGCTTTAAAGCTGAAGAAGAAAAGTTTAAAAACGAAGCTTCAAAAACCCAACCTGCACCAGCTATATAATTTATTAAAAAATAAATATCCACCAGCCTAGCTGGTGGTTTTTCATTTTCGGGCAATTAGCCCTAAACTATTCTGGCTTACGCACAAGTGCGTATTTAAACGACCTGCCAGTCCTGCACCTTTTACTTACTACCCGTAAACGGGTCTTT
>JAGANI010000029.1 GCA_017624285.1 Clostridia bacterium | reverse complement strand
TTCTATTTCAGAACTACCGACGTTACCGGTACTATCGAACTCCCCGCTGGCGTAGAAATGGTTATGCCTGGTGATAACGTTAAGATTTCTGTTAAACTTATCACTCCTATCGCTATGGAAGAAGGTTTACGTTTCGCTATCCGTGAAGGTGGCAGAACCGTAGGTTCCGGCGTTGTATCTTCTATCATTAAATAATTAGTGAGATTAGATTAAATTAAATAATTAGGGCTATCTTTGTATAGCCCTTTTTTATTTTTAGCGCTTTAATTATGCAGTTTAAAATTTTTACTAAAATAAAAATAATTATAAATTTAAAACCCCACGTGTAAAGTGGGGTTTTAGTTTTAATATAGATTATGTTTCATTCTAAATAATAAATCATTTGTTTCTTTCATTAACTCTACGCTTGTACAATTTGCCTTTTTTTGCAAAGCATTATTAAGTCTTTGCTCAGAAACCATTTCTTCAAGCATTTTGTTATGGGATTGATTTTGTAAAGAAATATTATCTGTAATATCTATAATACTGCCATTTAATTTTCTTAAATTGTACGACATACTACTAATTTTATCAGATAAACCTTTTATACCATATTCTAATGTGACAGAAATTTGCTTTGTCGCATTAGTCATTGTTTCAATAATCATATTGTTTTGTTTTGCAGTATCAAGTAGTTGTAAAGCTTCTTTAACATTATCAGCACGACCTGTTTCTAGATAATAAATTATCGGGTCAATATTTTCCCAGTCGCGAAAATCTAATAAATCGTTAGTTGTTTCTTTTAAGGTTTTAAATAAGTTATTACTACTAGTTTTTATAGATTTAATTGTATCTTTATATGTCGTAAGGGCACAACTATATTTGTCTGCTACAATATTATTATGTTCTATTTTTAATCGCTCAAGTTCACGTTCGTGCTCTTCTTTCTTTTCGTATAATATTTTACTATAGGCACTGTGTTCTTTATTATATATTTGTTGATATGGTTTTGCTTTTTCGTTTAGTTTCTCTAAGCGTTCGGGTATTGACTCTAATTCTTTTTCTAGGCTAAGTATTAAACCATTTAACTGTTTTAGTTTATTTTTATAATTTTTATGAGCCTTTGGTGTATAATCCCATACCCAGAGAGTACCTAATGTAAATCTACTTATTATTAAAAGTATGGTGCAAAGCAATATAAAATCAAAACCACCCATTAAGACGCATATGTAAATACTTAAACCTAAAGATGATAAAATTGATACAATTGGCAAGCCTATCCATAATATTCCAGGGCTTATTCCATCGTAGTGATATGAAATAGGCAAGTGGATTAAAAACATACCTACAAGAACGATAGTAGGGGGTATTAGATGTATAAAAGAAGAATTATTATAAGCAATAATAGATGATATAGTAAATATAATAATAATAGATAAACACATCAGTAAAAAGTAAATTCTTGATGCGTTGCTGGGACGCTTTAAAGAAGCAAGTTCTTTTTTAGTATTATGTATTCTACTTTGTAATGATTCTTTTTTAGAGATAAGTTGCTGTATTTGTATATTTAAAGGATTTAATTCTTTATCTACACTACTATGAAACGTTGGATGGTCAAAATCTGGTTTAGAATAACCAAATTCAAAATCATTAAGCAAAGGTTCTTTTAATTTTTTAAGCTTTTCATTTTCCTCAACAAGAACTGATATGCCAGCCCTTAATGCATAAAGCCGTTCTGATAGGTTTTTTGCAGTACTATTCATAATTTTCTCCTTATATAAAATAATTATACTCTAATTATAATTAGAAGTCAAGTATTGTGTTCTAATTTTTGTTAGAATAGGTATATGCATGAATTTGATATTAAAGAAATGGGTAATAGAATATTATGGTTACGGCTTGATAAAAAGTTGGGGCAAAATAAACTTGCTGAAATTTTATCTGTAAGTAATGCTTCAATTAGTTATTGGGAAACTGGTAAACAAGTTCCGTCGGCTGAAGTTATTTACAAACTTGCGAAATTTTTTAACGTAAGTGCTGATTATATATTAGGTTTAACTGATATATTATTATAATTAAATTAAAAAAGAGTCTAGATAGGCTCTTTTTTATTTACTAAGGTGGGGGATTCTCACGCAAGGCGTTGCCTTGCTCAGAATGACAATAAAAATATACCTGTCATTGTGAGCGAGTATAACGAGCGCGACAATCCCCTAAATAAAATTTTACATATTATACAAAAAGGCAGGGTGGTCTGCTTTTTTTATTTACTAAGGCAGGGGATTCTACGCAAAACAAAAGTTTTGCTCAGAATGACAAGTGGTAGGAGATTCTTACGCTTGCGCTCAGAAAGACAAGGGAGTGTATGGGATTATTATGCTACGCTTACAATTGCAAAGTAGTGTGTAATTTTTGCATAAAATAAAAAGTATCCTAAATCGATTTTATTGCTTATGGTCAAAAAAATGCTACCACGTGTAGCATTATTTTTGACTTTTTTTATAGTTATTAGGTGTTTTTTACGATAAAAACAAATTGCTTTTATTAAAAGTAAAAAAAACGGGTTATTTATTAAAAAATTATATTATAAAACTATTTGTAAAAGTCGCTATAAGCTTTTATTAAAATTTTGGCTAAAATCTTTGCAAAATAGGGCGATAAAATCGTCAGGTTTTTACTAACGATTTTTAAACGAATAAAAAATATGGTATTTTTTGTAAAAAAATATTAAAAAATCATTGACATTATATATATAAATACATATAATTAAAGTGCTTAGTTTAGTTTTATTAAACTTTTTGTTTGGGGAAATTAAACCAACCGCAATATTTAGTGGTTACTATTCCCCCTTAAAGGAGACGGTATGATTATAGGCGAAAAAATTAAGGATTTAAGGCTTTCTTGCAACCTTACGCAGGAAGAACTTGCCGACAGGTGTGAGCTTACTAAGGGCTACATCTCTCAGTTAGAAAACGATTTAACCAGTCCATCGATAGCGACGCTTATCGATATTTTATCTGCGCTTGGCACTAATTTAAAAGAGTTTTTTAACGAGCCTGATGATGAAAAGGTTGTTTTTAAAAAGGAAGAGTTTATTGAAAAGTTAGCCGATGGCTACGCTCTATCTTGGGTTGTTCCTAACTCACAAAAAAACGCTATGGAGCCTATCCATATCGTAATAAATCCCGAAAGCCGTACCGAGGACGATTACCCGCACGAGGGTGAGGAGTTTGGTTACGTATTAGAAGGGGAAGTCGTTATCGTTTTAGGTAAAAAGCGTTTCACCGCAAAAAAGGGTGAAAGTTTCTATTTTACTTCAAACAAAACGCATTATTTAGTCAACAAAAAAAATAAAAAAGCAGTTCTTATTTGGGTATCATGCCCGCCGAACTTTTAAGGGGTACTTTTATGGTAAAAAATAACGAAAACATCATTGATTTAATCGGTATTACAAGACAGTTTGACGACGGCGTTATTGCCGTTGATAATCTTGATTTGCACGTCAAAAAGGGTGAATTTGTTACGTTTTTAGGGCCTTCGGGTTGCGGTAAAACTACCACTTTACGTATGATTGCCGGTTTTGATAAACCTAACGAAGGTAAAATTTATCTAAACGGCAAAGATATTACCGAACTCCCACCGTATAAAAGACCTATCAACACGGTATTCCAAAAATACGCGCTTTTCCCACACCTTAATATTTACGATAATATCGCGTACGGCTTAAAACTTAAAAAATTAAAGGTAACGTACGAGGATAAAGACGGCAATAGGGTAGAACGTATTGAAAAATTCTCTAAAAAAGAAATCGCTAAAAAGGTAGAACGCGCACTTAAAATCGTTGACCTTGAAGGTTTCGAAAAACGTTCGGTTTCCACGCTTTCGGGTGGTCAACAACAACGTGTCGCTATTGCAAGGGCAATCGTTAACGAACCTCAAATTCTTCTTTTAGACGAACCTTTAGGCGCGCTTGACCTTAAAATGCGTAAGGAAATGCAAATCGAACTTAAAGATATGCATAAAAAGTTGGGCATTACCTTTATTTACGTTACCCACGACCAAGAAGAAGCGCTTACTATGAGCGATACAATCGTCGTTATGAACGACGGTATCATACAACAAATCGGTACGCCTGAGCAAATTTATAACGAACCACAAAACGCTTTCGTCGCTAACTTTATCGGTGAAAGTAATATCTTCTCCGGGACTATCGCAGGTAAAAACAAAGTTAGATTTTTAGGTAAAGTGTTCGATTGTGTTGACGAGTTCGCTTTAAATGAAAAAGTCGACGTAGTAGTACGCCCAGAGGACGTAAAAATTACCGATGCTGGCGAAGGCACGGTGGACGGCACAATAATTTACTCTATATTTAAAGGCACCCATTACGAAGTAGTGGTTAAGGTTGGTAAGTCTGAAATCACCACCCAAACTTTAAGGGAAGTTAAGGTTGGTGATAAGATTGGTATGACTGTCGCTCCAGACGAAATCCATATCATGAAAAAGGAAATTCAATCTAACGTATACGACGGTTACATTACTAAAGATAATACCGTATGCTTTGGCGATGGCGAATTTTTATGTGATTTAACCCAACTTTACGAAAAATCCTTTATCGACGACGAGGGATATTTAGTAACTTCTGCAGGAGAAAGGCTAGATTTAACCGACGTTGACGTTAAGGTAGAGGTCGGCTTAAAAGACATCACTATCGAAGACATCAAAAACGATTCTGATATCGAGTCGGACGAGCATTACGGCGCTATCGGTAAGATTATTCAAATAATCTACAAGGGCGACCACTATCAACTTATCGTTCGTACTGAAGAAAACGAAGAAGATTTCGTATTCGATACCGAGGACACTTGGAACGAGGACGATATTGTTAGAGTTTTAATTAAAAAGGAAAACATTAAACTTTCACTCAAACAGGAGATTAAAAGATAATGAAAACTGAGGAATTAAAACGCTTATCTTGTGAACCAGTTGAATTTAAAGTTAAAGAAAAAAGAACTTTATTAGGGTTTTCAAGAAAGCAACTTTGTATTCCGTACGGTGTGTTTTTGGCCTGTTTCGTAGTATTACCACTACTTTTGATAGTGTTTTACGCGTTTACAGATCAGCAAGGCGGTTTCACTTTTGATAACTTTATAAGGTTTTTCACAAGCGCAACCACACTCACTACGGTAATAATAAGTATCTTAATAGCCTTGGCGACGACGGTAATATGTCTTTTAATCGCGTACCCCGTTGCTTATATTTTGGCAAACAGCAAGTTAAATAAGGGCGGTACTTTACTCATGCTCTTTATTATGCCTATGTGGATAAACTTCGTTTTACGCGCTATGGCTATGAAAGACTTACTAACGCTTATCGGTGTGTTTGAATTCAACAACTACCTAAACGTTATTATCGGTATGGTTTACGACTATATGCCTTTTATGGTTATGCCTATCTATACCGTTTTAATGAAGATGGATAAAAGTTTAATCGAAGCAAGTAAAGATTTAGGCGCAACGGGCGTTCAAACCTTTACAAAAGTAGTCTTTCCTTTATCTATGCCTGGTATTGCAAGTGGTATCACCATGGTATTTATGCCTACTATGACTTGCTACGTTATTTCCGATACCTTTGGTAACGGTCTTATAACCATCATAGGTAAACTCATTGACGAGCAGTTTACAACCTTTTCTAACTGGAATTTCGGCTCGGCAATGGCGATGGTGCTTTTAGTCATTATGCTTATCTCTATGTGGGTAACAGGTGGCTTTAAATCTGAAGAAACAAGGGGGACTAACTTATAATGAAAAAGTTTTTTCAAATATTATATTTAGCCCTCGTGCTTTTATTTATCTACGCACCCATCTTTACGCTTGTGGTTTATAGTTTTGTCGATACTCCTATCGTTAGTTTAGAAAAGGCTCTCGAAGTAGGCTTTTCGTTTGAACTTTACGGCAAGTTGTTTAGAGATCAAGCGCTTATGAAGATCGTTTGGGATACCTTTTTACTTGCAGTTATCGTTGCCATTTTAGCAACAATTTTAGGCACTACTGGCGCAATCGGTATATATTACAGTAAGGGTAAGTTAGGCAAAGGCGTTGCGGGCGCGTCGCGTATACCCGTAATCAATGCGGAAATAGTTACGGCTTTAGCATTAGTTTTGTTATTTGCTTTCGTGTTTACGGAAAGTCGTTCTTACTTAGCAATGGTGGTTGGGCATCTCGTAATTACGACCCCGTTCGTGGTCTTATCGGTTATACCTAAGTTAAAACAGATGGATTCTAGCATGTACGAAGCCGCTTTAGATTTAGGCGCTACGCCTTTTAAAGCGCTTACTAGCGTCGTTATACCTGAAATTTTGCCAGGTATACTTTCGGGCTTTATGCTTGCCGTTACGCTCTCGTTAGACGATTATATCATTTCTGCCTACACTAAACCAGCAGGCTTTGATACCATTTCTACATACGTATACGGCGCTATGGCTAAATCAAGCGCAAATTCATCCTTGCCAGCGCTTCGTGCGTTATCTGCTATTATATTTATAGTAATTATTCTCGTAGTGGTATTAAACAATATCCGTACTAGAAGAAAGGGGGCTTAGGATGAAAAGATTTATTGCTCTCTTATTAGTTGTCGTTATGCTTTTACCTTGCTTTACCTTATTCGGTTGCAAAAAAGAAAAAAACGACGTAACTATTTTACGTATTTGTAATTGTGAAGACTATATTGACGAAGAACTTTTATCAGAGTTTGAAGAAGAAAATCCAGATATCGATATAGTTTATTCTACCTACGGCACTAACGAAAATTTATATAACGAACTTGTTATCAACCCCAACAGTTACGATTTAGTCGTTCCTTCGGAGTATATGATACAAAAACTTGCCGCAGAAGGCAGGCTTAAAAAGTTGGATTTAACTAAAGTTCCAAATTATACTCAAAACGTTTCACCCTACGTTAAAAACCGTCTTGATCAAATTGAGTTTGTCGCTAATGATGGTGAATATAAAGGTCAGACCACAGTTTTATCAGAATACATGGTAGGTTATATGTGGGGGACTATGGGTTGGGTATATAATACCGAGTACGTTTCTGAAGACGAAGTTAGTTCTTGGGTGGGCGTGTTTGATAACGATACTCTAAACGGTAAAATTACCTTAAAAGACGCCGTTCGCGATACTTATTTAGTAGGTCTTGCAATGGCTTATCAAAACGAACTTAAAACTGCTGAAGATAATAAGGTTTCTGAGATTTTAAACCGTACAGAAGACAAAGATATCCAAAACGTTGGCAAAGCGCTTTCTTCGGTAAAAAACAAACTTTATGGTTTTGAAGTAGATAGTGGTAAAAACGATATTGTTTTAGGTAATATTTACGCCTACGTCGCTTGGAGTGGTGATGCCGCTTACGCTATTGACGTTGCCGCTGGTGAAGTTGAGGACGAAGACGGCACTACGGTACAAAATACCAAAATGCTTAGTTATTCTATCCCCAAAGAAGGCAGTAACATTTGGTTTGATGGTTTTGTAATGCCAGCAGCAAGCACTAACGACGATGCCGTTTATAGGTTTTTAAACTTTATTTCCGATCCGGAAAACGTCTATCGTAATATGGATTATACTGGCTACACTAGTATGGTTGCCGGCGACGTTATTTATGAAGATATCGTATTAGATTGGTTTGATGAGACCGAATATTATTTATCAGATATCGGGTACGACGTAGAAACTTTATCTTCTACCGAAATCGATACCATTATGCTTGGCGTTACAGAAGCCGATTTAAACGATAACGGATATAAGACGGTAGATTTATCTTACCTATTTGGTGGCGCTACTGGGGATTATACCGTGATAGTTTCATTTGAAGGTTACGGCAGATTAATGGCGCAATATCCTGAAGAATCTATCGTAAATCGTTGTGCTATAATGAACTATTTTGACGACGATACTTTAGCAAAGATTAACAAAATGTGGGAAAGCGTTAAATCGCCGACCTTCCCGATGTGGGTTATTAACTTAATTATCGTAGCGGTTGTTTTACTTGCGGCTATAGTTGTTTTATATCGCTGTAGGGATAAAATTAAGTGGTTTAAATTGCCTGAAAGAAAATCTGATTACGCAAAAAAGCGCGGCTTAAAACTCGTTAAAAGGGAAGAAGTTTAACCCTAAATAAATAACGTAAAAACAAAATTTTTACAAAAATAAAGCACCCCGTATAGGGTGCTTTTTTATTTTTATAATAAAAACGTAATAAAAACGCCCTGCGTATAAACGCAGGGCGTAATATTAAAAGTTAACTTAAAGTTTATCTTATAAGCATTCGTCAGCTTTACCAGCACAACCTAATACGTTAACAAGCTTGTGTTTAACAAGTTCTTTAATGTTAGCACGTGCGGGTTTAAGATATTCTCTGGGGTCAAACTTGTCAGGATGTTCGGTAAAGAACTTTCTGACAGTACCAGTCATAGCAAGTCTTAAGTCAGAGTCGATATTGATTTTGCAAACAGCAAGTTCAGCAGCCTTTCTGAGTTGTGATTCAGGTACGCCGATAGCGTTAGGCATTTTACCACCGTAGGTGTTAACCATTTCTACATAGTTTTGAGGAACGGAAGAAGCACCGTGTAATACGATGGGGAAGTTGCCAAGTTCAGCAGAAACAGCCTTTAAGATATCAAAACGGAGTTCCGGAGGAACTAATACGCCGTCTTCGTTTAAAGTGCATTGTTCAGGGGTGAACTTATAAGCACCGTGTGAAGTACCGATAGCGATTGCTAAACTATCAACACCCGTACGTCTTACGAAGTCGATAACTTCTTCAGGTTTGGTGTAAGATTCGTGGCCTGCTTCTACGCAAACGTCGTCTTCGATACCAGCTAAAGTACCTAATTCACCTTCAACGGTAACGCCAAATTGGTGTGCATAGTCAACAACCTTTTTGGTTAATGCAACGTTTTCTTCATAGGGAAGATGGCTACCATCAATCATAACGGAAGTAAAACCACCGTCGATACAAGCCTTACAAGTTTCAAAGTCAGGACCGTGGTCTAAGTGAAGTGCAATCGGAATTTCAGGACATTCTTTAACAGCAGCTTCAACAAGTTTAACTAAATAAGTGTGGTTAGCATATGCTCTAGCACCCTTACTTACCTGTAAAATTACGGGAGCGTTAACTTCTTTACAAGCTTCGGTGATACCCTGTACGATTTCCATGTTGTTTACGTTGAAAGCGCCGATAGCGTAACCGCCTTCGAAAGCCTTTTCAAACATTTTTTTAGTGTTTACTAATGGCATTTATATTTCCTCCAAAAATAGTTTTAAATCTAATCTTTTACTATTATAGCAATTAAATTACATTTTTTCAATCTATTTTTTAGTGTTTTTAACAAATTTTTAGCCATTTTATTAAAATACTTTTTATTTTTTTTAAAAAGTGCTATAATATCAAAAAAACTAGGAGACTTTCATGAAAGACCCAAGAATTACTTTACTTGCCGATGGCTTAGTTAATTACTCTTGCCAAGTTCAAAAAGGGGAAAAGGTTTTAATAGAAGCTATCGGTATAGATTATATGCTCGTCAATGCTTTGATTGAAAAGGTTTACGAGGCAGGTGGTTATCCTTTTGTTGAAGTTATCGACCAAAGGGTAAATAGCGCGTTAATTAAAGGCACTTCTATAGAGCATTGTGATTTACTTGCTAAATACGACGCTTACCGTATGAAGGATATGGATTGCTATATCGGTATACGTGGTGGTAATAATGCAAGTGAACTTTCTTCCGTTTCGCAAGAAAACTCTTTAATATATTCCACCTATTACCGCAACCCCGTCCATATGGATTTAAGGGTAAACGGTACTAAATGGGTTATTTTACGCTATCCAACCGAAGGTATGGCTGGCAAGGCGGATATGTCCACCGAGGCCTTTGAAGATTTTTATTTTTACGTATGTACGCTTGATTACGCCAAAATGGATAGGGCTATGGATAGTCTTTGCGCTTTGATAAATAAAACAGATAAGGTTAGGGTAGTTTCTAAAGATACCGATTTAACCTTTTCAATTAAAGGTATAGGCGCGGTAAAATGTTCCGGCAGGCGTAATATCCCTGATGGTGAAGTTTACACAGCCCCTGTTAAAGATAGTGTAAATGGGTATATTACTTATAATACTTCATCCGTACAAAATGGTACGCGTTTTGATAATATCCGTTTAGAGTTTAAAGACGGTAAAATAGTAAAGGCAACCGCAAACGATACCGAGGCTATAAACGCAGTTTTCGATATAGATGAGGGCGCTAGATATGTTGGTGAATTCGCTTTTGGTGTAAATCCGTATATAACTAAGCCTATGGGTGATATCTTGTTTGATGAAAAGATTTCAGGCTCAATCCACTTTACACCTGGTTCTTGCTACAAAAGGGCGTATAACGGCAACGAAAGTGCGCTCCACTGGGATTTAGTTTTAATACAAACGCCTGAATACGGCGGTGGCGAAATTTATTTTGACGACGTTTTAATCCGTAAGGACGGTTTATTTACCTTGGACGAACTTAAATGCCTTAATCCCGAAAATTTAAAATAACTTAAAATTTATAAAATAATGTGATAATTGCGCGATTTTGGCAAGTTTTTAAATAAAAATAATTGACTTAAAGGTTTTTATTAAGTATAATTACTAATGGTTAGATAAATTTTTATCGATTAAATTAAAAAATAAAAATAAAATTATTTATTGTTTTTGGAGGACAAAAAAATGGCAAACGTAAAAGTTGCAATTAACGGTTTCGGCCGTATCGGTCGTCTTGCTTTCAGACAAATGTTCGGTGCTGAAGGTTACGAAGTAGTAGCTATCAACGACTTAACCAGCCCCAAGATGCTCGCTCATCTTTTAAAGTATGATACCATGCAAGGTAACTACGTAGCAAAGGGCCACACTGTTGATTCTACTGAAGATTCTATCATCGTAGACGGCAAGGAAATCAAAATCTATGCTGAAAAGAACGCTGCAGATTGCCCTTGGGGTAAACTCGACGTTGACGTTGTTTTAGAATGTACTGGTTTCTACACCAGCAAAGAAAAGGCTTCTGCACACATCACTGCAGGCGCTAAAAAGGTAGTTATTTCTGCTCCTGCTGGTAACGACCTTCCCACTATCGTTTACAACGTAAACCACAAGAACTTAACTAAAGAAGACAACATTATTTCTGCTACTTCTTGTACCACTAACTGCTTAGCACCTATGGCTAAAGCATTAAACGACTACGCTCCTATCGTTTCCGGTATCATGACTACCGTTCACGCTTACACTAGCGACCAAATGATTCTTGACGGTCCTCAAAGAAAGGGTGACTTAAGAAGAAGTAGAGCAGGCGCACAAAACATCGTTCCTAACAGCACTGGTGCTGCTAAGGCTATCGGTCTTGTTATTCCTGAATTAAACGGCAAGCTCATCGGCGCTGCACAACGTGTACCTACCGCTACTGGTTCTACCACCATCCTTATCGCTGTTGTTAAGGGCAAGGACGTTACCAAAGAAGGTATCAACGCTGCTATGAAGGCTCAAGCTACTGAATCTTTCGGTTACAACACCGACGAAATCGTTTCTTCAGACGTTATCGGTATGAAGTTCGGTTCATTGTTTGATGCTACTCAAACTATGGTTTCAAAGATTGATGACGAAACTTATCAAGTACAAGTTGTTTCTTGGTACGACAACGAAAACTCTTACACCAGCCAAATGGTTAGAACCATCAAATACTTCTCTGAAATCTAATTTAGAGCATATTTGTTTTTGAAATTGACAGAGAAACCCCTTGTCTTTACGTCAAGGGGTTTTCTTAACTAAATGATTTATTTGCGTATAGCGCAAAACCTTAAATTTCTAAAAGGAGTAACTATTAGAAAAATTGATTTGAAAGTCGTTAGTGACAAAATCAGAGATATGTTCATTGACGCGTGTGAAAATATTCCCGAAAACGTTCTTAACGCTTTGAAAAAAGCTGCTGCAGAAGAGGAATCTCCACTCGGCAAACAAGTTCTTGAACAAATCGTTGAAAACGCTTATCTCGGCAGAGAAAAACACCTTCCCATTTGTCAAGATACAGGTCTTGCTATCGTTTATCTTACTATCGGTTCAGAAGTTTGCTTTGAAGGCGATATTTACGAGGCTGTAAACGACGGCGTTAGAAGGGCTTATACCGAAGGTTATTTGAGAAAATCAGTCGTTCGCCATCCGCTTGACAGGGTAAACACTAAAGATAATACGCCCGCTATCGTACATATTAAGATGGTCCCCGGCGACACATTTAAAATTGACGTTGCTCCCAAGGGCGGCGGAAGTGAAAATATGTCTACCGTTAAAATGCTTATTCCTGCTGACGGTATTGAAGGCGTTAAAAAACTTGTTGTCGACACAGTTTTCCACGCAGGTGGCAAGCCTTGTCCTCCGTTAGTTGTCGGCGTTGGTATCGGCGGTAACTTTGAAAAGTGTGCGCTTATGGCAAAAGAAGCGTTGCTCCGTGAAATTGACGACGTTAGCGACGACCCCATTGCCGCTCAACTTGAAAAAGACCTTTTAGAACTCATTAACAACTGTGGCGTTGGTCCTATGGGCTTTGGCGGAAGAAAAACTTGTTTGGCTGTTAAAGTAAACGTTCATCCTTGCCATATCGCAAGTATGCCCGTTGCAATCAACGTTCAATGCCACGCTGCAAGACATAAATCTTGCACGCTTTAATAGGAGGTCATTATGATAGAACTTAAAAGTCCTTTTAATCCGGAAGAAGTTAAAAAATTACGCGCAGGTGATGCCGGTAAAATTACGGGCGTTATCAATACGGGTAGAGATGCGGCGCACAAACGCCTTTGCGAACTTCTCGCTAAAAACGAAAAATTGCCTATCGACGTAAACAACGCAGCAATTTATTACGTTGGTCCTACTCCCGCAAAACCGGGCAGAGCAATCGGCTCTGCTGGCCCTACTTCAAGTTATCGTATGGACGCTTATTCAGAACCCCTTTTGAAAGAAGGCTTAAAGGTTATGATAGGTAAAGGTCCTAGAAGTAAGGAACTTAAAGAAATGCTCCCCAAATACGGCGCAGTTTATATGTCGGCAATCGGCGGCGCAGCTGCATCAATTTCAGAAACTATTAAAACTTGTGAAGTTGTTACCTATGAAGATTTGGGCGCAGAAGCAATTCACCGTTTAGAAGTTGAAGATTTCTACGCAATCGTAACTTACGATTCAGAAGGAAATGACCTATTTGAACAAGGAATTGAAGACTATAAACGTTAAACGGCTTATTTGCGGCGCAATACTGCGTTACTGCTCTAGCAAAAACGACTTCAATGAACAGACGTTCTATTTCATCCGTTTTTGCGAGCGAGCCTTGTCTTGCTTGCATCTAACCCGTTTATCAACGGCTTATAAACGGTGCATTTCTGCGTTGCGTTCCGTGTTGCTAGGGTTACATACAGCCGTATGCGCCCCGTCGCAATACTCACGTGCCTTGACCTGCTTGTTTCTAACCCGTTTAAGAAAGAAATAAT
>JAGANI010000006.1 GCA_017624285.1 Clostridia bacterium | reverse complement strand
GAGCCAGAATCAAACTCTTAAGTTTAATTATTTAAAGCCGAATCTTACGATTCAACTGCTCTAACGATTTTCGCTATTATAGCGCTTTGTCATTTATGACTGTTTTTTAAGTACATATTATACTCAAATGATTTGACAGAAACTTACAAAAACAATTTTGTCTTATTTCCTTCTATTCAATTTTTAAACTACATTAACCAACAGCGGTTGGTTTTGCCGTCTCTTTGCGACAGCCTGACCATTATATCATAACCGATATAAGTTGTCAAACAAAATTTCAAAGTTTTTTAAAGATTTTTTAATGAATTTTAATCATCATCAGGAAAACCTTATCGGTTTGCCCTATCTTCTTTTGACGCCCGCATATAATAACACAAGGAAAACTTTATGTCAAGCAATTTTTTGAAGATTTTTGAAAAAACTTTTTATTAAGTTGCGGTTTGTTTTACCCCGACCCCGACTTACATTTTTAAGCCGAAACCGAAAACCGCTCGCATCAGAGTGCTTGCATATAATATCTTTAAAAGAAAAATATGTCAAGCAATTTTTTGCACTTTTTAAAAGATTTTTTCAGATTTTTTCAGGTTTTTTTTGAGCATACTAAATCTTGTGTTTTTTAAATTTAAAAACCACAAATCACCATTATTTTTGACAAATTAAGCAAAATTAATTCAAAAAAAGTTTTTTACTTATTTTACTTTATGGTTTTTGCCATTGACTTTATTGTATAGTTAACGTGTTTTTTAATAAGCGCTACCTGTCTATGCCAAAAAAATACACCTTCGGTAATTACATCTATATATTATATAAATATTTACCTTTAAGTATATACATTATTATGAACGCGTACGCGAGTGCGACGCGCGCATACGCGCGCGAAGTAAATACAAAAATAATTTATACGCTACTACACCAAGTGTTTTACGACTTAATTTAAAAATAAAAAACGGCCCGAACCCGAGCCGTGTTTATTAAATTATGAAAGACATTTGATATTGAAAAATACCACGTCTGATCTTGATGCAAAAAATTCATTACGTTCTTCATCAGAAATATCTTTGCCAAGCTTTAAAGTGTAGTTATAAGTTGTTAACCCCTCACTACGACGTTCAACAGAATATTCTTCAATAATAGCGCCCCACTCGGCAAACTTTTGCTTTAACGCATCTCTAAACTCTTGTGAACTATAAACGGTAAAGGTTATATTATAAGAACCAATCTTATCGTTACCCACCCTGATTTTGTGCATAATAAACTGAATACCTAAAAGCGCAAACGTAAGCACAACGCCAATTATGTACATGCCTGAACCAATCGCTAAACCGATAGCACAAGTAGCCCAAATACCTGCAGCGGTAGTTAAACCTTTTATTACACTACCGTTTTTGAAGATCGCGCCTGCACCTAAGAACGAAATGCCGGTAATTACTTGGGAAGCAATACGACTGGGATCGTAACCCTTATCTTGACTTAAGCCACTTAAAACAATATCAGCAAAAGCGTATTTAGAAATAATCATTAAAACCGCGGATGCCGCTGCAACTACGGTGTGCGTCCTGACACCGGCTTCTTTAAGACGCTTACTTCTTTCCATACCGACGATAGCACCACATAAAAGTGCTATTATTACGCGAAGAACGAGTTCTAAATAAAACTGCCAGTTTTCAAGTAAAAACGCTTCAACCTGAAAAGCACCAACGTTTAAATCGGCAAGCAATAAACCGAAATTCATATATCCTCCTTTACGGACAACCCCCCAAAAAAAAGCAATCCGATACATTATATTATGATGTATTGCATTATATCATTAAAAATATAAAAAATCAATACCATTTTTTAAAAATGCGGGGTTTTTACGAAAATTTAAGCGGTTTTTTGCGTATTTTTTGACAAATTCTACTTTTTTGTGAACGCTATTTATTATCAAATATGGCTTTTTCGATAACGCCACCACCTATACACTTATCCCCATCGTAAAATACGGCAAACTGACCTTCGGTAATAGCGCGTTGTTTTTCTTTAAACCTGACGTAAATACCGTCGGGCAAAATACTTACCGTACACCCCTGCTCTGGTTGACGATACCTAAATTTTGCAGTACACTCAAACTCAGTTTTAGTGGGCGCGCAAGGTATCCAGTTGCAAGACTTCATATAAAGCCCGTCGGAATACAACCTATCTTCCGAGCCGTGCGCAACGTATAAAATATTGTTTTTTAAATCCTTTTCGATAACGAACCAGCGCGAGCCGTCGTCACCCTTTTGCCCACCTATACCAAGCCCACGGCGTTGTCCTATCGTGTAATACATTAAACCGATATGTTCACCCAAAACTTTGCCGTCAAGCGTTTTGATTAAGCCCTTTTTGTTGGGGATATATGTTTGTAAAAAGTTTCTAAAATTTCTTTCCCCAATAAAACAGATGCCTGTGGAATCTTTCTTTTCAGCCGTAGCGAGATTGTATTCTTCAGCAATACGTCTGACTTCAGGTTTTTCTAACTTACCGAGCGGAAACAAAACGTCTTTTAATTGTTCTTGCGAAAGCTGGTTTAAAAAGTACGTTTGGTCTTTGTTTTGATCTTTTGCTTTTAAAAGATAATGCGTATCGCCATCGTGTAAAATATCGCAATAATGCCCCGTGGCGATATAATCTGCCCCTAAAGAATACGCGTATTGCTTAAAATCTTTGAATTTTACTTCCCTATTACATAAAACGTCGGGGTTGGGTGTGCGACCAGCGTTATATTCTTCTAAAAAGTATGAAAAAACCCTATCCATATATTCTTTAGCGAAGTTTACCGAATAATACGGTATACCGATAAGATTACATACCCTACGAACGTCTGAATAATCGTCCTCAGCAGTACAGTTACCGCACTCGTCACGCTCTTCCCAGTTGTTCATAAATAACCCGATGACGTTATATCCTTGTTGTTTTAATAAAAGGGCTGCAACGGAACTATCTACACCACCGCTCATGCCCACTACTACTGTTTTTGCCATTATAACTCCTTTATTTTTATATTTTAACATAATAGTAAAAATTTAGCAAGGCTTATTTTTAACGCTAATCGATTTTTTTATCAGTTTACTGTACTAAACCCCTTTTTTGTGATATAATATTTTAGCCTTAAAAAGGCTTTTAATAATACGCACCCGTAGTTCAACTGGATAAAATAGGGGCCTCCGACGCCCCCGTTATGGGTTCAAATCCCATCGGGTGTACCACTATGGGTCTATAAGTATTTTGCTTATAGACTTTTATTTTTGCGACTTGAAAAACTTTCAAGTTGGTTATTTGTTTAATAGTGATGAAATTCGCATTTTTTATGATATAATAAACTTACCAACTATATTTACAAAGGGGGCGCACATATGGAAAATACTTTTGGTAGCTTTTTAAGGCAACGGCGACAGGAAAAGAATTTGACGCAAAAAGAATTATCTAAATTGTTATTCGTTTCCGAATCGACGGTAAGTAAGTGGGAAAAAGACGTGGCTCATCCTGATATAACCCTGCTTCCAAAGCTTTCTGAAATTTTAAGTGTTTCCGAACACGAGCTTATAACGGCAAGCGTTGATAATAAAGCAAGAGAAGAAAAAAATCAAGCAAAAAAGTGGAGAG
>JAGANI010000005.1 GCA_017624285.1 Clostridia bacterium | reverse complement strand
GTTATACTCGCTCACAATGACGGTAAAACAAAAGGGGATTGTTACGCTCGTTATACTCGCTCACAATGACGGTAAAAACGGGGGGATTATTACGTCGCTAGCGCTCCTCATAATGACGGTAAAAACGGGGGGATTATCACGTCGCTAACGCTCCTCATAATGACGGTAACAACAGGGGATTGTCACGCTCGTTATACTCACTCACAATAACGTAATACACTTGTCATTCTGAGAAAGCCTTTTGGCTTTCGTGAGAATCTCCTACCATAAAAAACAAGTCTTTTTGAGCGCAAGCGTAAGAATCTCTCATCACGTTATTTTAAAAAGAAAAATCTTTGGTTTTAAGTGTGTTTTTTCTAAACAAACGCTATATTTTTTAGTTTTCTATTGAAAAAATTAAACCACGAGTATATAATTAAAAAACGGAGGGTTAATATGAAATTAATTGAAGTTAAAGAGGGGCAACCCCGTTCACATCCAGACCCTTATATTTTAAAGGGTAACGACGGCAAATATTACGTTTATACCACCGGTGGCAAGGGGGTACACGGTTACGTTTCGGATACGCTTACAGGGGAATACAAGTATTTAGGGCTTGTGTTAGAAATTGAAGGTTGTTATAACTTTTGGGCGCCTTGCGTAATTTATACGCAGGGTAAATATTATATGTATACGTCTTGTATGAACGAAAGTTACGTGCCTAATGGTGAGTGTATGCACGTGGCTTCATCCGATACGCCATACGGGCCTTTTACCAACGCAAAAAAGATGTTAGAGCCGTTTTCTATCGACCCACACGTTGTTGAAACGGAGTCGGGGCTATTTATGTTTTACTCTACAAACGACTACAATTATAAGCGCAAAGGCACTTACGTCGTTTTAGATAAGTTAACCGACCCAGAAACGCTTTTGGGCGACCCTGTCCCCGTTATAAGACCAAGTTTAGATGAAGAAATTTCCCGCCCAAACGGGGCTTTAGGCGGTGGGGATTGGCACACCGTAGAAGGCGCTTTTTATTTTAGGGAAGGCGACTATCACTACGTTATATATTCTGGTAGCGCGTACGGCAAAGATAGTTATTTTTTAGGCTACGTTTACGCCAAAACTACCGAAACGGATTTAACTAAAATAAACTTCAAAAAATACCCTAACGACGACACTTATTTACCTTTGCTTGCTAAAAACGATTTTGAAGAAGGCACTGGGCATAACAGCGTTATCAAAGAGGACGGGGTTTATTATATCGTATACCACGGCAGGGATTATTTAGATTTGAAAGAAGAATACGAACGCCGTACTGCAAGGATTTGCAAAATGGACGTAAAAGATAATATTTTAACAGCTGTTAGGTTTGAAGATAAATTATAACCAAGCGATTAAGTCAAAATTATACACCTGATTTAGTGAGTATTGCTTGACAATTACTATATCAAATAGTAAAATATGTAAAAAATTGAGATTAATATTTTTTTGGAGGATATTATGAGCGTTGTAACTATTATTGGCGCAGGTATGATGGGGTC
The DNA here is from genome assembly GCA_017624285.1 of Clostridia bacterium. Taxonomy (GTDB): domain Bacteria; phylum Bacillota; class Clostridia; order Christensenellales; family Borkfalkiaceae; genus UBA11475. The sequence continues at coordinate 24,105 of JAGANI010000005.1, read as the reverse complement.
TGCATTAGCGTTTCCGGCAAGGGAAAACGGTCATGAAGTTCGTTTGGTAGGTACGCCCCTTGACAGGGAAATTATCGACCACGCTAGAAAGACGAACCAACATTTAAAATTTGATAAAAAGTTTCCCGATGGTATTAAGTACTATCAGGTAGAAGAAATGGAAGACGCTATCAACGGCGCTACGTTTATTATAGGTGGTGTTTCATCCTTTGGTGTAGATTGGTTTAAGGATGAAGTTTTACCCAAAATCCCCGATAACATCCCGATTTTATCGGTAACTAAGGGCTTAATATGCGAGGACGACGGCAAACTTATTTGTTATCCCGAATACTGGCAAAAAAAATTGGACGAGCTTGGCAAAACTAACGAGCTTTGCGCAATCGGTGGTCCTTGCACCAGTTACGAGCTTGTTTTCCACGATCAAACGTTAGTAGCGTTCTGTGGCAAAAACGAAAGCACTTTACAAATGATGAAGCAAGTTATGACGACTTCTTACTATCATATCATAGTAACTACCGACGTTATTGGTATCGAATCCGCAGTAGCGCTTAAAAACGGCTACGCTTTGGGTATCGCTTTAACCATTGGCGAAAATATCGCTAAAACTGGTAACGAGGACGAAATCCACTACAACTCTCAAGCAGGCGTTTTCTTAGAAGCATCAAGGGAAATGCATAAACTTATCAAAATGCAGGGTGGCAACGAAGATAGCTACTTTGTAGGCGTTGGCGATTTGTACGTTACCGTTTACGGTGGTAGGACCAGAAAGGTTGGTATACTTTTAGGTAAAGGTTACGATATTGATGAATCCTTAAACATTTTAGCAGGCGTTACGCTTGAAAGTTTAGTAGTTGCATCGCGCGTTGCTAAGGCGTTAAAGATTAAAGCGCAAAAAGGCGAAGTTTCTTTAGCGGATTTCCCCTTATTAATGCACGTTGACGATATTATTACCAACAAAGCAAAAGTAAATCTCCCATGGGAAGATTTTACCGTTATTAGATAACTTATCGCTTATATAAAATTAAATTAAAAGAGTCGGTTTCGGCTCTTTTTTTTATGTAAATTATTTAAACGCACGTTACTCATAATGGCAGTAAAAAATGCAGGTCATTCTGAGCAAAACTTTTGTTTTGCGTGAGAATCCCCCACCTTTCTTGTCATTCTGAGCATGGCAACGCCTTGCGTGAGAATCTTCCACCATAGACCAAAAATAAGTCATTTAGAGAAGGACTTTTGGCTTTCGTGAAAATTTTTACGTTAAAAAAAGAGAAGTTATCGCATCGCTTCTATATTTTAAGCAAGTAAAAATAAATTATTTAAATATCAAAACAGGTGTTTTTTACGTTAAAAAACAAAAAAATGATATGTTTTTTATAAAAAACGAATATTTACAAGTGTACAAAAAAAGTATATAATAAAATTTAGGGTTTATCTTATAAGATAAAATTTAATAAAACCCTTTTTTACTAAAAATAAAAAATGTTTTTAAGGAGAGTATTATGACCACTGTTGCTATTATCGGTTGTGGTAGAATTGCAAAAAACGCGCATTTACCGGCGCTTTCAACTCTTGATGACGTAAAAATCAAGTATGCTTGCGACCTTTTAATTGAAAAGGCTAAAGCGTTACAAGAAGAATTTCCAAAAATTGAAAACGTTTGTACCGATTATAAAGAAGTTTTAGCCGATCCTGAAGTAGAAGCTGTATTCGTTTTAACGCCAAACTTTGCGCATTACACCGTTACTATGGACGCGTTAAAAGCGGGCAAGCACGTTTTAGTTGAAAAGCCCATTACCGTAAACTATAAACTTTCGGTAAAAATGGCTAACGAAGCGAAAAAACAAAACAAAATTTTAAATATCGGCGTATGCAACCGTTATCATAAATCGGTTGAATTATTACGTGATTACGTTGCTGAAGGTAAATTTGGCAATCTTTACCACGTATATTGCTCCTTCCGTTCGTTTAGGTCTATCCCCGGTTTAGGTGGTGATTTTACTACCAAATCACAATCGGGTGGTGGTGTGCTTATCGACTGGGGTATTCACTTTTTAGATCTTATCCTTTACATACTGGGTGGCGCAAAAATCAAGACGGTTACCTGTGATGCTTATAACGAAATGGCTAAGGATATGAAGTCTTATAAATACACTTCTATGTGGGCAGAGGACACCGCTGATATCGAAAACGGCACTAACGACGTAGACGATTATATCACAGGTCATATCCGTACGGATAAGGCAAGTATTTCCTTTAACGGCGCATGGGCGCAAAACGTTGACCAAAACGAAATGTTTATCGACTTTTTAGGCGATAAGGCTGGCGCGCGTTTAATTTACGGCAATAAATTTTCTTTTACCGACGGTAGCACTTTAGAAACCGTTATTCCAGAATACGATATTCCTAACATGTACGCTTGTGAAGACAAGGCTTTTATAGAGTCTTTTAAGACTGGCGTTAAGGATAAAAACAATATCGATAATATTTTAGAAAGCATGAAGCTTTTAGATGCTTTATATGCTTCTTCCGATAAGAAAAAGGAGATAAAACTTTAATGAAAACCATCGGTTTTATTGATTTTTTTATTGATGAGTGGCACGCTAATACTTACCCTGGTTTAATTAAAAATTATAACGATAAATTCGGTACGGATTTTGTCGTTAAATACGCTTGGGCTGAAGTCGATAGTATGCAAGATAAACTTACTACTAGCGAGTGGTGTGATAAAATGGGCGCAGTTAAATGCGACACCATTAAAGAACTTTGCTTTAAATCAGATTACGTCATTGTATTAGCACCGTCTAACCCCGAAAAGCATTTAGCCTATGCTAAAGAAGTTTTCGCTTGTGGTAAAAACCCTTATATAGATAAGACTTTTGCACCAGACTACGCCACCGCTAAAGAAATTTTTGATTTAGCAAAAAAATACAACGCTAAGTTTTTTTCAAGTTCAGCGTTAAGATACGCTGACGAGATTTTTACCCGCAACGCAAAGTCTACCGCAGTAGTTACAACTGGTGGTGGTAGTAATTTGCCTGAATACATCATCCATCAAATAGAAATGGCTGTTAAATGTATCGGTAAGGGCGCTACTAAAGTTAGGTATATTAAAGATGCTGATCAAGAGTGGGTGGAAGTTAAATATAACGACGATAGAAGCGTAAAAATGTTGTATTCACCCTGGATGCCGTTTACATGTATTTCTACTAACGACGACGGCAAGTCTGAGTATAAAAAGATTGATTCACCCTTTTTTGATAACTTAATCGCTGATATTTTAAACTTTTTCACTACGGGGGAAGTTTCTTTCGACGTAAGCGAAACTTTAGAAGTTGCTAAAATCCGTGAAGGCGCTATCAAAGCGAGTGAGCAGGAGAACGTATGGATAAATCTGTAAAATTCCGCGTAGGCGTAATAGGTGTGGGTAGGGTATCCTGTATGCATTTATCTTCAATAGATATTTTGCCCGAAACCCAACTTGTTTGCGTTTGCGATAACAAAAAAGAAGTTGCTGACGAAGTTGCAAAAAAATACGGCGTAAAAAGTTATTACGATTACAAAGAAATGCTCGATACCGAAAAGTTAGACGCGGTTCATTTATGCTTACCACACTATTTACATAGTAAGGTTGCATGCTACGCTTTTAGTAAGGGCGTAAACGTTTTAACTGAAAAACCCATGGACGTCGATTACGAATCCGCCGTTAACGCTGTGGAGACTGCTAAAAAATACGGCGTACAATTTGGCGTAATATTTCAATGCCGTTACAATAACGCGCCACAATGCGTTAAAAAAGCCCTTTTAAGTGGAAAGTTGGGTAAAATTATCACCGCGCGCTCTATTTTAACGTGGTCAAGGTCTGATGATTATTACTCTCATAGCGATTGGAAAGGCACTTGGGATAAAGAGGGTGGTGGTGTGGTTATAGACCAAGCAATCCACTCTATCGATTTAGTCAACTTTATGGTTGATAGCGATATTAAAACTGTTTCTTGCCATATGGCAAACCGTGGGCATCAAAAGGTCGTGGTGGAAGACACGGCAGAAGGCTTAATTACCTACGAAAACGGTGTAAAATACGCATTTTATTGTATGAATAATTACGGTTGCGACGAGCCTATTGAAATCCGCTTGTATTGTGAAAACGGCAAGGCTGTATTCGGCTACGACGACGCGTATATCACGTATAACGACGGCACTACTGAAGAAGCCCATCAAGATTATACCGAAGACTACGGTGGCGGTAAAGATTATTGGGGCAATAAACATATAAAACAAATTAAGCAATTTTACAATGCTTTAGCTGGTAAAGAAGAACTTGAAATGAGTGGTCAAGTCGCTCTAAAAACCCACAAACTTATTATGGATATTTATAAAATCGGCAAGGAGAGTATCAAATGAAAATAGGTGTTATTACTAATTGTTTTAAAAAATCGCATGAAGAAGGCATCTTAAAAGCCGCATCTTTAGGGCTTAACGGCGTTCAAATTTACGCTACTAACGGTGAGTTTTCGCCCGAGTTATCTACCGAAAAGAAAGATTTTTACAAAAAGTTATTAAAGGATAACGGTTTAGTTGTTTCAGCACTTTGTGGTGATATGGGTGGACATGGGTTTGAAATTGCAGAGGATAACCCCGTCCGTATCGAAAAGACTAAACGTATTATCGATTTAGCTAAAGAATTCGGCTCAAACGTAGTTACCACGCATATCGGTGTTATACCGTCTGATAAAAGTAACCCACGTTATAAAATTATGCTTGACGCTTTGACGGAATGTGGTTTATATGGCAAAGAAGTGGGCGTTACCCTTGCTATCGAAACAGGTCCTGAATCTGCCGAAACGTTACTTAACTTTTTAAAAGATACTAAAGGTGGTGTAGGCGTAAATTTAGACCCCGCTAACTTTACTATGGTTACTGGTCAAGACGCTGTAGAAGCCGTTTATATGCTTAAAGATTATATCGTGCATACTCACTTAAAAGACGGCGTTATGCTTGATAAAAACCAAAAAGCTGAGGACGTTTACCACGCGTTTGCTATCGGTGGCGTCGATGCATTAAACGCTTGCAAAGGTTTTAAAGAAACCCCTATTGGTGAGGGCGACGTAGATTGGGATAACTACATTAAAGCGCTTTACGATATCGGGTTTGAAGGCTTTTTAACTATCGAAAGAGAGTGTGGCGACGATCCCGTTAAGGATATCGAAAACGCAGTTGCTTATATAAATACTAAATTATAAAAAAATAAAGACGGTTGTACCGTCTTTTTTTATTAATCTGATATTTTTATAAAAAACAAAAAGGTGTAAAAATCTTTGATAAATTTTATTAAAAAAATCAAATAATTATTGACATTGTATAAATATATGATAAAATTATATAATAATGAGTGTTTTTTTACCGTTATTTGGCAAAAATAACACAATAATTAATATTTTATAAGGTGGATTTATCTTTGACAAGGCGTGAAAGTTTCTATCCAGTTGAAATTTCTAACGAAAAGGCTTATTCATTAGATTTAAGGTTTTCATTTACTGGTAAATATATTGCTGAAAACGACAAAATGATACACGAGCGTAGGATAACCGACCATTTTACGCTATTTTATGGCGTTAAACAATCGTTATTTATGACCATAGGTGATCAAGATTACGAGTTAAAGCCAAACGATTATTTAATTTTACCGCCTTTTATAGAGCATGTTGGCACTAAAGAAAGCGAGCCTGGTTTAACTTATTACTGGGTACACTTTTTTTGTGATGATTATAAGTTATCCGTTGATGACAACGGTAGGGAGTGTATTATTTTTGGTCAAGACGACGTTTATAATATTCCTTTACACGGCACTATTAAAGATACTGCAAAAATCCATTTACTTTGCCAATAAATTTTAGATACTTACGTGCGTTCGGGGTTGTTTTGTTCAACCATTTGTGCTAATTACACTAAAATTATTATTGCAGAAATAGCTGAGCATTTTTACAACGTACGTAACAATTTAGATAGTGATAACAAGTTAAATAATATTATCGACTGGATAAGCTTAAACGCTACAAAAATTAAATCGGTAGGACAGGTGGCAACGCGTTTTGGGTATAATCCCGAGTATTTAACTACTTTGGTAAAACAGGTTACAGGTAAGTCGCTTAAAGAGTATATCAATGCAAGGCGTATACACGCTGCTAAAAAATTATTAAGAAATACAGATTTATCTATTAAAGAAATCGCTGATGCTTGTGGTTATCAAGATGATAAATATTTTTCAAGGATATTCAAAAAATATCAAGAAGTATCCCCAAACGTATACCGTAAGACGGCTCAAAAACAATGGACTAATGGTATTGAACTTAATAATTTAAAAAAATAAAATCTATAAATAACAAAAACACCCCGTAAAGTGCTGTTCCATTAGGGATTTAAATTGAATATTTTATAAAACTCGACTTGTAAAAAGTCGAGTTTTCTTTTGCCACGCAAAATCACTTGATAAATTTTTTTATAAGTGTTATAATAATTATGCCAAATCAATTTCATAACAAGCAAAAGTAGGGATATTTTCTTTTTTAGGGATATATTTATACTTATTTTAAGCATACTAAAAATCAATGAATTTGATAAAATGCAAATTCCATCAGGTTTTTAGTATGGTTATCCTTACTTGCTTGAAATTGGTTTGGCGACTATCGGAGTTTGCGTTTTTGTGCGTTTACTTCGGTAGGCGCACTTTTTTTAATTTTCTTTTTAGGAGTGTTTAAAAAATGAAGAAGTTGTTTTCTTATCTTTTGTTGGTAGTTGTGTTATGTTTGTGTTCTACGCTATTAGTTGCTTGCAAGACTAATGAAGCAAGCGATAAAAGTAGTAATAAAATTTCTCTAACCACGGAAAATTTTGATGAATACTTTGCATACAATATTGTAAAAGATATTAATATACCTGACAATATAGATTATGTATCTCGTGGGACAATAACATTAGAATATTATCCAGTCAAAGATATAACTACGGATAATTGTACGGTTACAATACAATTATCATTTGCCGGCAATAGTTATTATTTCGTTTCTAATTTAGATAAAGAAGAAACTGCAAGAATATCTTCAAATGGTGAATTTAAAGTTTCTTTTGATGTTTTTACAAAAACGCATTGGCCACTGCAACCTAAAGACTCAGACTTAATTATTACGATAGTGGCTACTAACGGCGATTTAATTTTAAACCTATAAAAGATATAAAGTGTAGCACACTATACTTTCAAATGAAAGTCGTGTGTTTTTGCCAAGTAAAAAAGAAAAAGGATAGCAAACTTTTGCTATCCTTTTATAATGCTTAAAAAATCCCTATTACTGACGCACTAACGGGGTGCTTTTTTATGCTTTATGCGTACTTGTATTTTTTGCGCTTTGTGATAAAAAATAGTACGGTAAGCAACATGGAGGCAAATTCGCCAACTACTACCGAAAACCATATTCCATCTATAGGATTATTAAAAATTAGTGGTAAAGTAAATACTGCAATTAACTGAAAAACTAGCGTTCTTACAAACGCTATTACGGCAGAAATTAACCCGTTGTTTAACGCCGTAAAAAACGCCGAGCCAAATATGTTTATGCCCATCATAATAAAGCTTAGGCAAAAAATCCGCATACCGTTAGTCGTCATATTTAAAAGGGCTTTATCATATCCGACGAATATCGCCGATAGTGGGTAAGCAAAAACTTCGCTTAAAAGAGTAAGTGTTATGCCAACTACAAGCATTATTAAGATGCTTTTTTTGTATAGGTTTTTAAGTTCAAAATGGTTTTGCGCGCCGTAGTTATAACTAATTAGCGGGGCGCTACCAACAGAGTATCCTATATAGATAGCTGCGTAAATAAAGGTAGCGTACATTATAACGCCGTAAGCTTCTACACCGGCTTCGCCAACGTACTTCATTAGTTGTAGATTAAAGCAAAAGTTTACCACGGAAGAACTTATATTGCTCATAAGTTCAGACGAGCCGTTTACACAGGCGTTTACGATAGGTTTAAGCTGTAATGCAGATTTGGTTAAGCGTAAAATAGAATTGTTTTTCTTACTTAAAAAGTAAATTAATGGTATAATAAAACCAACTATTTGGCTTGATACCGTAGCGATGGCAGCGCCTATTATGCCAAAATTAAATATGCCCACCAAAACTGCGTCTAAAACCATATTTGTTATGCCTGCCATAACTGAAATAAACAAGCCGAACTTAGCCTTTTCAGCCACGACGCAAAAGTTTTGGAAAATACATTGTAGCATATACGCCGTCATACCTGCAAAGCAAATAGTACCATAGTTTACACAATATTTTAGGGTATTGCCCGTTGCGCCCAAAAGTACGGCAAGGGGTTTTATTAAAAGTATGCCTATTACCGAAAAAGCCATCCCTAATATAACGGTAAATATAACCATCATCGTAAAAATTTTATGGGCTAAATCTTTATTGCCCTCGCCAAGTGTTTTTGCAACTATTGCCGAGCCGCCAGTACCTACCATAAAGCCTAAACAGCCTATCGCCATAATTATTGGCATTACCAAGTTTACGGCGGCAAAAGCACCGTCTTCGGCAAAATTACTGACAAAAATCCCATCAACGATACCGTAAACGGAAGTAAACACCATCATAATAATCGACGGCAATACCGCGCGTATTAATTTTTTATAAGTAAAGTGGTCTGATAAAGAAATTTTCATAATTAATCCGATTATTTTTTATTTTTGCGCTAAAGGGTATTCTACACTTTATATATATAAAAGTCAAACGATAAACGCCTTATAAAATTACGTCTAATTATAAAAGAAATGTTTATTTTAAGCTAAAACGATAAAAACAAGTAAAAACAATTGCTTTTTTCGTCTATTTAATGTAAAATAACTAAGATAAAACAATTAGGTGTTTGTTATGGAAGAACTCGTTATTTTATATGAAGATAACCACATAATCGTAGTCTTAAAACCACAAAACGTTCCATCACAAGGGGACGATAGCAAAGATAAAGACCTTTTGACTATGGTTAAGGAGTATATTAAAGAAACTTATCATAAACCCGGCAACGTGTACGTTGGGCTTATCCACAGGTTAGATAGACCCACGGGTGGGGTTATGGTTTTTGCAAAAAGTTCTAAGGCGGCAGGCAGGCTTTCCGAGCAGATGAAGTCCGGCGACTTTGAAAAGAAGTATTTAACCGTATTAATGCAATCCCCTAGGGAAAAGAAGGCTGTTTTAACCAATTACTTAAAAAAGAACCCAGTTAACAATATGGTTTATATTTCGGCGCAAGCGGTTGAGGGGGCTAAACTTGCCCAACTCGATTACGTCGTTTTAGACGAGAAGGACGGCTTAGCGCTTACCGAAGTAAGGTTACATACAGGTCGTAGTCATCAAATTAGGGTGCAGATGAACGCTATTGATTGCCCTGTTTACGGCGATATGCGCTATGGTGGGGAACACGCTAAAAAAGGCTATCTTGCACTTTGGGCGTATTACTTAAGCTTTACTCATCCCGTTACTGGTGAAAGGATGGTATTTAGGGTTCAACCGCCTAAAGACGTAAATCCTTGGACGCTTTTCGATACGGAATCTTGTGTGCAGGTAGTTAAACCGGAAATCTAAAAATTATTCCCCGATTATTGCAGTCGGGGTATTTTTTTGCAAAAAGGCAATTTTTTTAAAAAAACCAGTAAAAATAGTAATAAATCTTTTATCTTGTTATTGACAAAAATATATTTTTTGTGTAAAATAGTTAAGTATTATTATATAATACAAATATTATGCTATCTAAGTTTTTCATATTTATAGGAGTATATAATGAGAACTAAAACTTTTTCAGGCAAAATTATAACCGTATTACTTGCTGTAATGCTCTTTTTAAGCACGGTTGTATTCCAGTTACCCTTCGTTCGCGCTAATGCAGACGAGGTATCAGACGTAAAAGTTACGTCTTACTTTAAAACGGGTGAAACTGTGTATTCAAAACACGGCGATATTCCTGTTTTACGTCTTGTTGCTGTCGCTAGCGAATCCGTTACCACTAAATTCCAACGCAAACTTTCCGTAAGCGATATGGGGCTTTCCTTCTTTATGGCGGAAGAACTTTCTTCGGTAAACTTTGCTTTCACTACTAATCGCTATTTCGAGCTTTCTTCATCATCTACGGCTGATACTAACGTTAAAGTAGTTAAAGACGGCGCTAACCTTAAACTTTTAGTTGACGGCGAGGCTGCTGCTTCTACTGTCGCTTATAATAAAGATACTGCTATTAACCTTTCTATCAAGGTTAACGACGCGCATTATATCGAAGCCGCTTTCGTAGATGTTGATGGTAACGTTATCGGTACTGCAGGTGCTTCAAAAGCAATGGTTGAGGATTTTGACCAAACTATCGCAGATTTAGCAGTTACTTTAACTTATAAAGATGGTTCTGATTACGAAAACACCACTGGTGTAGAATTCGTTTATATCGATCAAAAGGCAAGCGATACTTCTAAAAAGTATAGACAAACCTTTGCGCTTGATGCTAATAACAACGTTACTGATGCTGAACCTATCGTTGATTTAAAAGATACTTTTGCTAACTTTAATAGCGACGGCGATATCGTTCTTGCAGTTGATAAGGAGTACACCGTTTCTTACACGGCTTATTCAGTAAGGACGACCCCTGCAACTAAGATTGAAGTTGACGATACAGTTGCAGACGCTAACGTTTCTAACAAAAGGGTAATCTTCAACGCCGTTGGCGATACTACCCTTAAAGTTACGCATAACGACGTTGTCGTTGCAGAATACGACGTTAACGTAGTTAATCCCGATGCTTCTTATGGTAACGAAGCTTTAGCTAAAGTAAATGCACCTAAGTACGACGTTTCTAACGTAGATGCTATTAGCGCGTTTAAGGATGCTTTAGATAAGGCAACTAAGAAGGAATATACCGTAACCAACGACGCTGGTGAGGAAGAAACCATCACCGCATCTATTAGATTAGGTTCTGGTCAATATTTAACTATTCCGTCATTAAAAGATTTAGTTTCCGATAATCTTACACCGTATTCAAATCTCGATTACACCGTATACTGGGCTAAAAAAGATACGTCTACTTCGTTTAGTTCAACTTCTAGTTACCGTGTTCCGGTAGCGGAAGCAGGTACGTACGTATTCTTCGTTGCGTTTGAAGATGAGTTCGGCAACGCTATGTCAAGCGATTTATTCTACAAAGATAACGACGGTGTTTTCACTACAGAAGGTTGTGATTACGCTAACTTTGTATTTGAATTTACCGTAAACGACGACGCTCCTCGTAGTGTTGAAGGCGCTGAACAACAAACTTGGTACAAAGGCGTTAAAAACACTGCTGTTAAATTTACTATCTCCGCTGCATCTTACGATACTGAATATTCACTCTATTATAAAAATGGTGAAACTTGGGTAGAAGTTCTTGCATATGATGAAGATAAAGACGAAGGTTACTACACCGATTACTATGCTGAAAATGCAAACGGAGTATTCACTGATGAAGACATTATCGCTATCGCATATGACGGCAGTCTTACCTTTACACCTGTAAAGACGGGCGAATATAAAATCGTTTGTAACGTATTTGAAAAGAACAACGCTAACCGTTTAGAAGGCGAAACTTATATTTCTGTTAACGAAGTTAAGGTGGTTAAACCTGCCGTTCAACCTGAACTCACTTGGATTGAAAATTTATTCACCAACAACTTAGGTTCGGCAATCTTCCTTATCATCGGTACGCTCGCTCTTATCGGTCTTGTTGTAGTTTTATTTATTAAACCCAAGGAAGCAGAATAATATCGTAGGCTTTAAGCGTTTTGCTTAAAGCCTTCTTTATAACAATGGTTTTAAATAGGTAGTTTATGTTTGATTTTACTGTAGACGCTAACGTAAAATTAATAAAGGCATTGGGTGCTAAAACTAACTTAAAATTTGGTGAAATCCGCACTCTTTTAGCCAAAAAAGATATAAAAGTAAACGGTGCAAGGGTAGGCAAAGACGTATCGCTAAAAATCGGTGATACGGTTACCGTTTACGCGCCTGATACTGCTGTAAAATCCGTAAAGCTTTCCGACTTGTTTTCTATTATATATCAAGACGATAATATTTTAGTCGTAAATAAGTTTAAAGGGGTAAATTCTGATACCGTATACGATAAGCTTTTATCTTCTTTTACTGAGGTTTATTATATACACCGTCTAGATTTAAATACCGACGGTATTATGGTGTTTGCAAAAAACAAACGCAGTGAGGAAGAACTTTTATTCGGCTTTAAAAATAAAACGTTTAATAAGTATTATTTGGCGCTCGTGTATGGTGCGTTTGATAAACCTCAAGATGTTTTAACTGATTATTTAATCAAAGATAAAGACGCTTCTAAGGTGTTTATAACAAAAAAGTCAGATAAAGGCAGTAAAATAATTACAAGCTATAAAACCTTAAAAAAAGGCAGGGATACAAGTTTAGTAGAAGTTGAACTTTTAACCGGTAAAACCCATCAAATAAGGGCGCATTTAGCCTTTTACGGGCATTTTATCATAGGGGACGGCAAGTACGGTCAAAGTTCTGTAAATAACGCCCTTGGTATTAAAAAGCAACAATTATCATCTTATAAACTTACGCTTAACTTTACTAAGGAAGATTATTTATATTATCTAAACGGCAAAACGTTTACTGTAGATAAAGATATTAAATTATATTAATATAAACATTATTTAAATATATATTATAAAAAATTAAAATTGTAGGGGATTGTATGCCACAAGACGCTTTTACTATTAAATATATCGCTACCGAACTTAATACGGCGCTTTTAGGGGCAAAGGTAAACAAAATTAACCAACCCGATCCCGAAGAGGTCGTTTTACATCTTTACACTAAAAACGGTGTAAAGCGTTTGCTAATTTCTGCCAATGCTATGGGGGCAAGGGTTTCCTTTACCGAGGACGAAAAGCCCAACCCTTTAACAGCGTACGGCTTTTGTATGTTACTGCGTAAATACTTGCAGTCGGCTGAAGTAACTTCAGTTACACAAGTGGGGTTTGAGCGTATCGTTAAAATAGAGTTTTCTGCTTTAAACGACTTTTTTGAAAGCCGTGAAAGGGCTTTGTATATCGAAGTTATGGGTAAATACTCTAACGTGGTTTTAACTGAATCAGATAAGATTTTAGGTTCGCTTAAAGCCTTTAATTTAGATATAAATTCTTTAAGACCCTTAGTTAGTGGTATGATTTACGCTTTACCTGTTAAACAGGATAAGTTTTTACCAGACGACGTTAATTTATCTGCGTTTTTAGACGATATTTTTAGTAAAACACCCATTGACGGGGTAAATTTAGCACAAATTTTATTTGATAACGTCGTGGGGCTTTCTAAACCGACTGCTAGTGAAATTGCACGTAAGTATCACGATAATTTTAACGGGTTTTTACGTGGCGTAGACGTCGTTAAAACGTTAAACGATTTTTTAACTAATCCAAAAATATCACCTTGCATAAAGGTTAAAGATGGTGTTATTAAAGACTTTTTCGTAACAGATTATAAGATAGATAAATTTGATACTATTTATTTTGATAGTATTTTAGAAGCGCAAACGGCTTGCTATAAGCAAAAAGAAGCCATACGTCAAACTGGCGATTTTAAGCGTAAGCTTTTATCAATAGTTAAAAAGCAAGCAGATAAGCTTGCTAAACGTGAAGAAATTATATTAAAAAAGCAAGAAGATGCAAAAGATTTAGAAGATAACCGTCTTAAAGGTGAACTTTTAATCGCTAATTTATATCGCTTAAAAGACGGTAATTCTTTTACTGAAGTAAAAGATTATTATAACGATTATAAACTTATAAAAATCCCACTTGATAAAGATAAATCCATAAAGCAAAATGCTGAAAACTATTTTAAGCGCTACAATAAACAAAAGCGTACGTTATCCGCCGTTTTGCCACAAATTGAAGAATTAGAGCGTGAAAAGGCTTACGTTAAAAGTCTTTTTGCAGAGTTGGAAATTGCTGAAACTTTATCCGATTTTATCGAGATAGAAAACGAACTTAAATCCATCGGTTTTATACGAGCTACTAAGGCTAAAAAGAAGGTTAACGCTAAGCCAAAGTTTTTAACTTACAATATCGACGGTTACACGGTAAGGGTAGGCCGTTCAAATATAAATAACGACGAACTTTTATCCGTATCTAATGGAGGGGCGCTTTGGCTGCACGCTAAAAGTTACCACTCTTCACACGTGGTTATCGAGTACAAGGGAGAGGAGTTTCCCGAAAGCGTTATAAAAGCATCTGCGGAGATTTGCGCTTTTTACTCTGAAGCGCGTGACGGTGGCAAGGTTGAAGTTGATTATACAAAGCGTAAATTTGTAAAAAAGCCACCTAAATCCAACCCCGGATTTGTTATTTATACAAACCAACTTTCAATAGTCGTAAATCCCTTAAAACATGAAGAATATCTTTTAAAAAGGGGATAAATCGTCAAAAAATATAATAAAAGCCGTTTAATTTGCTTAATTATTGCTATTTAAAGTTTGCTTTTTAATAATATTTATGATACAATAATACGGCTAAAAAATAAAATAATAATCTTTTAGGAGAAGTTTATGAAATACAATTTCGAAAAAGCGGAAAAAAGCACTGTAAAAGTTCATATTGAACTCGATTCCGCAGAATGGGCAAAAGCACAAGTTGACGCTTACAACAAAAACAAAAACAAGTTCTCTGTTCCTGGTTTTAGAAAGGGCAAAGTTCCTATGAAAGTTTTAGAAAACGCATACGGCAAAGGTATTTTCTTTGAAGATGCTATCAATATTGCTTTCCCCAAATATTTTGAAGAAGTTTTAGAAAAAGAACCTTCTATTGAAATCGTTGCATCACCCGATCTCGACGTAGAAGATTTAACAGAAGACGGTATTAAGCTTATCGCAATCGTCCCCGTTAAGCCTGAATTAAAACTTGGCGCTTATAAGGGTATAAAGTTTGAAAAGATTGAGTATAATGTAACAGACGAAGATATCGAAAACGATATTAAGCGTTTACAAGAAAGAAACTCCAGATTAGTTGACGTTACTGACCGCGCTTGCGCTGACGGTGATAGCGTTGTTATTGATTATTCTGGCTCAGTTGACGGCGTTAAGTTTGACGGTGGCACCGCCAAAAATCAAACCTTAGTTTTAGGTAGCAAGTCGTTTATCCCCGGTTTTGAAGACCAAGTAGTTGGTATGGCTATCGGTGAAGAAAAGGACATCAACGTTAAGTTCCCTGATGACTACCATGCTGAAAACTTAAAAGGTAAAGACGCTGTATTTACAGTTAAACTTCACGAAATCAAGGTTAAAGAACTTCCTGAAGTTACCGACGACTTTATTAAAGAAGCAACCGGTAGCGAAACTGTTGAAGCTTACAAGGCTGACGCTAAATTAAAGATGGAAGATTCTAACGCAAAACGTGCTGAACGTGAACTTGAAAATAAGATGGTTGAATTCATTACCGATTCTACCGAAGTTGAAATCCCCGATGCTTTAATCGAAAACCAAATCGATTATATGGTACAAGATATGGAATACCGTATGCAATATCAGGGTTTAAAACTTGCAGACTTTTTAAAGTACACCAATCAATCTATGGCCGATTACAGAAAGACTTTTACTGAACAAGCTAAAAAGTCCGTTAAACAACAACTTGTAATCGATGCTATCATCAAGGCTGAAAACATCGAAGCAACTGATGATGAAATTAAGGTTAAGTTAGAAGAAATGTACGCTAAAAACGGTAAAGAAGTTCCTAACTTTAAAGATTACGACAAAAAACAATTCGACTACATCAAACAAGATATCATCATCAACAAACTTTTTGATATCTTGAAAAAGGAAAACACCATCGCTTAATAAAAGGGTGGGGTAATATTAAAAAATAACGTCTCCGCTTTTATTTTTTGAAGGCGGAGATAAATTTTAGATTAAAAACCATAAAAAGGGGAATACAATGGAAGTAAAAAACACTTTAATTCCTTACGTTATCGATAATACCGGTAAAGGTGAAAGAAGTTACGATATCTATTCAAGATTATTAGAGGACAGGGTTATCTTTTTAACTGGTGAAATCAACGACGCGGTTGCTAATACCGTAGTTGCGCAACTTATTTATCTTGAAGGCTTAGATCCCGATAAAGATATTTCTTTATATATCAATAGCCCCGGTGGCTCGGTTTCAGCAGGTCTTGCTATCTACGATACTATGAATTATATCAAATGCGACGTATCTACAATTTGTATTGGTATGGCTGCATCTATGGGCGCATTTTTACTTTCTAGTGGCGCTAAGGGCAAGAGATTTGCATTAAAAAACAGCGAAATCATGATTCACCAACCTTTAGGTGGCGCACAAGGTCAGGCAAGCGATATTAAAATCCAAGCAGACCACATTTTACGTATTAAGCATAAGTTAAATTCTATTTTAGCTGAAAATTCTATGCAACCTTACGAAGTTGTTGAGCGCGACACCGATAGGGATAACTATATGTCGGCTGAAGACGCGCTCGATTATGGTTTAATTGACGAAATTATCGTTAAAAGAGTTTAAAATTTACTTTTTATAGGAGTTTAAATGAAGGAAAAGGATTTAGTTTGCGCGTTTTGCGGTAAACCCAAAGAACTCGCTAAAAGACTTGTTTCCGGTCCTAACGGAACTTTTATCTGTGACGAGTGTATTGAAATCTGTAAAGAAGTTCTTGCTGAAGAAGAAGGCGATATTACGACGACTTCTACAAGTAGTAAACTTCCCACCCCGCACGAGATAAAGGAAAAATTAGACGACTTTATCGTTGGGCAAGACGACGCTAAAAAGGTTTTATCGGTAGCCGTTTACAACCACTATAAACGCGTTAACGCTAAAAAGAAGAACGCTGATATCGAGCTTGAAAAGAGCAACGTTTTACTTTTAGGACCTACGGGTAGTGGTAAAACTTTACTTGCGCGCACGTTGGCTAAGATCTTAGACGTTCCGTTTGCCGTTGCCGATGCTACAACGCTTACTGAAGCCGGCTACGTTGGTGAAGACGTTGAAAATATCTTGTTAAAGCTTATTCAAGCGGCTGATTACGACGTTTCTAAGGCAGAACGTGGCATTATATATATTGACGAAATCGATAAAATTGCCCGTAAAAGCGAAAACGTTTCTATCACCAGGGACGTTTCTGGCGAAGGCGTGCAACAGGCTTTATTAAAGATTATCGAAAGCACCGTTGCATCCGTACCCCCACAAGGTGGTAGAAAGCATCCTAATCAAGAGTGTATAAGGTTAGATACCACTAACATTTTATTTATTATGGGTGGGGCTTTCGTAGGGCTTGATAAGATTGTCGAAAAGCGTAAAGACAAACACACTTTAGGTTTTGGCGGTTCGGTTTACTCTAGCAAAGAAAGTGTTAAAAACTTTGTAAAAGATATTCAACCACAAGACTTAATTAAGTATGGTTTAATACCTGAGTTTGTTGGGCGTGTGCCGATAACCGTTGGCTTAAACGCTTTGGATGAAGATGCTTTAGTTAATATATTAACCGTACCTAAAAATGCGCTTATTAAGCAGTATAAAAAGTTAATCGGTATTGATAACGTTGAGCTTGAAATCACCGACGATGCTATAAAAGCAGTTGCAAAAAAGGCAATTGATTTAAAAACCGGCGCAAGGGGTTTAAGAACTATTTTAGAAAATTTAATGTTAGATACTATGTACGATTTGCCGTCGCTTGACGACGTTGAGAAGGTTGTTATAGATGGCTCGGTAGTAACTGACGGTAATAAACCGCAACTAGTAAAAAAGGCAGTTTAATAAAAAAATTAAGCACGGGTAAAACCGTGCTTTTTTTAAAAACAATGATATACGTATATCGCTATTTATAGTATTTTGCATATTAAACACGCCATTATTGACGAGCATAGTGATGCAATTAAACTAATTATTATGGGTTTAAAAAGTTTTTTTGTTTTAGCATTTGCAAAGTAAACCGACGCCACGTAAAACACGGTTTCGCTACTGCCGTAAATAGCAGATGCGCATCTAGATAGGTAACTATCTACACCGTACGCTTCATATACGTCAGATAATACTGCCAAAGCCCCGCTACCAGAAAAAGGTTTTATTAAAACTAATTTAGTTAGTTCCTTAGGGATACCTAAAAAATTAAATATTGGCGATAAAATTTTAGTTAGGTAATTAGATAGTCCGCTTACTTCAAAAAGTTCAGTCAAGATAAAAATACAGGCTAAGTAAGGGAATAGGTTTACTGCAAAAGGTATTGCTGATTTTGCCCCTGATATAAACGCGTCGTAAGGCTTGACCTTCTTTATTAGCGAAGTTGCTATAATTATCAAAAATAATACTGGTATAAAGTATTTCGACATTACTTTCTCCTAACAAAAATTTTAACCAAAAGTATACCTATGACGGCTGAAGTAAGCGTTGCTATAATGGTAGGCAAGATTATATCCGCAGGTGAGTTAGAGTTCATCGCGCTACGTAGACCTATAACGGAAGTGGGTATTAGCTGAATAGTAGTTGCATTTATAACAAAAAACATTATTATGTGGTATTCGGTATTAGGTCGTTTTTCAAACTCTAAAATAGTACTTATACCAGTAGGGGTCGTTGCACCCGACATACCTAAAGCGTTTGCTGAAATATTAAGCGAAACGTATTCGTTTTCTTTTTCGGTTAAATTGCCAAAAAGTAGTTTATTAAAGGGTTTTAATAGTTTTGCAAATTTTTCTGCCAAGCCTGAAGTTTCCACAAGTTTAAATACACCCATCCAGACGGCATATATAACTACTAGCTTTAGCGTTAAAGTCAAAGCCTTTTCGCCACCAATAAGCATTGCGGTTAATACCCCTTCGGGGTTAAAAAATAGTAGCATTACAGTTGAAATTATAAATAAAAGTGCAAAAATAAAGTTCATATTAAACTTTATGTCGTAAATTTGCTATTTATGATTTACTTTTTTAGTTAAATATATTAAAATATATAAGATAATATAATTGCTAACTTGCGCCAAACGGCGCTTTACAAGGAGCGTTTTTATGAAGGGTAAATATTACATTACAACTGCTATTGCGTATACTTCGGGCAAGCCACATATCGGCAACACTTACGAGGCTATTTTAACCGATAGTATCGCTAGGTTTAAACGTCGTGACGGTTATGACGTATTCTTCCAAACTGGCACGGACGAGCATGGCCAAAAAATTGAAGAAAAGGCTGCTTTAAACGGCAAAACCCCGCAAGAGTTCGTTGACGAGGTTGCACAAGGTATTAAAAACCTTTGGGATATGGTTGACGTTTCTTACGATAAGTTTATGAGGACTACCGACAAATATCACGAAAAGCAAGTGCAAAAAATCTTTAAAAAACTTTACGAGCAGGGTGATATTTATAAAGGCGCTTACGAGGGGCATTATTGCACCCCGTGTGAAAGTTTTTGGACGGATAGTCAACTTGTAGACGGCAAATGCCCAGATTGTGGCAGACCCGTCGTTAAAGCACAGGAAGAAGCGTACTTTTTTAAGATGAGTAAGTATGCCGACCGTCTTATTAAATATTACGAGGACAACCCCGATTTTATCGTTCCCGTTTCTAGGAAGAACGAAATGCTCAACAACTTCTTAAAACCCGGTTTACAAGACCTTTGCGTTTCTAGAAGTTCGTTTAAGTGGGGTATCCCCGTTGATTTTGACGAAAAACACGTAGTTTACGTATGGCTTGACGCTTTAACCAACTATATTACTGGTATCGGTTATGATGCGGATGGCAATAATACTGAACTTTTCAATAAATACTGGCCGGCTGACGTACACGTTATCGGTAAAGATATCGTAAGGTTTCACACAATTTACTGGCCAATATTCTTAATGGCGCTTGGCGTACCACTTCCTAAAAAAGTTTACGGCCACGGCTGGTTGTTACAAGACGGTGGCAAGATGAGCAAGTCTAAGGGCAACGTTATTTACGCCGACGATTTAGTTTCATACTTTGGTACGGATGCTACTAGGTATTACGTTTTAAGTGAAATGCCTCAAGATAACGACGGGCTTATCTCGTGGGAAGCTATTATTGAAAAGATCAATAGCGATTTAGCAAACGTTTTCGGCAATTTAGTTTCCCGTACGATTGCTATGACTAATAAATACTTTGGTGGTTACGTTTATAATAAAAACGTTACAGATGACGTCGATAACGACCTTAAAGAAGTAGTTACTTTGGCATACTCTAAAGTCGTTAAAAAGATGGACGAGTTTAAGATTGCTGACGCTATTAGCGAGGTTATGACTATTTTCCGTCGCGCAAACAAATACGTTGACGAAACTGCGCCTTGGGTACTTGCTAAGGACGAAAGCAAAAAAGATCGTTTAGCAACGGTTTTATATAACTTGACCGAATCCATCGTTATCGGTGCTTCACTTTTAGAGCCGTTTATGCCTTCTACAGCGTTAAAAACAGTTGCAATGCTCAATACTAATTTACGTCCTTACGAAGATATCGAAACTTTTGGGCTTTACCCCGACGGCGCATTAATTACCGATAAGCCTGAAATTTTATTTGCAAGGCTTGACGCTAAAGTTGTTTTAGAAAAAGTTAATGCTATGATTGCCGAAAGGGCAAAAGAGGCAGAATCTAAAAAGGCAGAGTCTATTAAAGAAGTAGCTCCCGCTAAACCTCAAATTGAGTTTGACGATTTTAGCAAGGTAGAGTTAAAGGTGGGTTTAGTTACCGCTTGCGAAAAGGTTCAAAAATCAAATAAATTATTAAAACTTACCGTCAAGATTGGTGATGAAGTTCGCACGGTAGTATCGGGTATAGCAAAAACTTACGAGCCTGATTATATGGTTGGTAAAAAGTTAGTGTTAGTAACAAACTTAAAACCCGTTAAACTTTGTGGTATCGAAAGCCAAGGTATGATTATCTGTGCAGAAAACGCTGAAGGCAAGATTTGTTTCTGTTCGCCCGAAGTTGATATTGAAGACGGTAGCCAAATTTTCTAATATGTTTATAGATACGCATTGTCATCTTTTTGAGCGTTCGGACAAGACCGAAGTTTTAGAAAGGGCAAAACAAGATAAAATTTTTAAAATGATAGACGTCGCATTTGATACGGCGTCTTCGTTTAGTTGCAGGGATTTTTCTTCAAAAATTAAAGAAGTCTATTTTACCGCAGGCGTACATCCAGATGCGGCAAAAGAAGTATCGGATAAAACCTTAAACGATATCAAGATGCTATCTAACGATACTAAGTGCGTAGCGATTGGTGAAATAGGGCTTGACTACCATTACGAGGGGTTTGATAAAAAGGTACAAATAGATGCTTTTATCAAGCAAATTGAACTCGCTAACGAAGTTAAATTACCTTTTCAAGTCCACTCACGCGATTGTACTAAAGATATAGTAGACGTATTAATTTCGCAAAAAGCAAAAATCAACAACGGTGCGATAATGCATTGTTACTCCGGCTCGGTAGAAACCGCAAAAATTTTACTTGATTTAGGGTTTTATATCTCATTTTCCGGTACGCTTACTTTTAAAAATGCAAGGGCGTTGCCAGACGTATGCGCTTATTTACCTTTAGATAGGGTTTTATCTGAAACCGATAGCCCATATTTAGCACCCGTCCCCCTACGTGGCACGGTAAACGAGCCTAAAAACGTTAAATTTGTTACGGAAAAAATCGCTTCAATTAAGGGGTTAGACGTTGACGTAGTAGCAAACACAATACTTACTAACGCTTATACGGTTATGCCTAAACTAAAAAACTAATTTACTTTTGGTGTTTTTATGGAAATAAAACAGTTATTAAATAAATATGGTTTCTATTTTAAAAAGGCGTTTGGTCAAAACTTTTTAACAGACGAAGCTTTACTTGACGAAATCGTTACTTTATCCGGTGTACAAAAAGACGATAAGGTTATAGAAATCGGCTGTGGCGCAGGTACGCTTACGCGCGCTATCGCAAAACAGGCAGGTAGCGTAACGGGGTACGAAATAGACCTTAATTTAAGGGAAATTTTAGCCGATTCTTTAGAAGATTTTGATAACGTAAATATCGTTTTTAAAGACGTTATGAAAGTCAGCATGGCTGAAATTGAAAAAGGTCTAGAGTCTGGCTATACGGTTGTGGCAAACCTTCCGTATTATATTACCACGCCTATTTTAATGCGCTTTATAGAAGACGCAAAATACGTTAAAAAACTGGTTTTAACCGTTCAAAAAGAAGTTGCCGAAAGGTTTTCCGCTAAAGAAAACACTTCTGACTACGGTTCTATAACGGCGGCAATAAACTTAGTTGGCTACGCTAAAACGGTAAAGATTATCGGTAGAGAGATGTTTACCCCAGCCCCTAACGTGGATTCAGCAGTAGTAGTTATCGATATCGATAGGGATAAGTTTAAGGGCGTAGATAAACTTTGCTATAGGGAAGTTTTAAAGTGCGCTTTTGGTAACAGACGCAAAACTTTATGTAATAATATAATGCAGACTTTTAAATTAAGTCGCGACGTGGTTGAAACGGCTTTAACCGATTTAGGTATAGATAAACTAGCGCGTGGCGAAACTTTATCGGCAGAAAGTTTTGTTAAACTAACCGATAAGTTATTAAGTTTAGGCGTAGTTTTTGCTAAAAGCAAAAAGGCAGGCAAATAATGGATAAAAAAAGATTAGTTTTAGCATCAAATAATAAAGGCAAGATTAGGGAGTTTAAAGCGCTTTTTCCCGATTATGACGTAGTTGCTTATGGTGATTTAGGCATTAATATCGAGCCTGACGAAACCGGCAAAACTTTTTTTGAAAACGCTTACATTAAAGCAAAAACCATTTCCGATTTAACTGGTGAAGCCGTTATTGCAGACGATAGTGGTATTTGTGTGGATTATTTAAACGGCGCACCTGGGATATATTCTGCAAGGTATTCAGGTGAAGGCGATAAAAAAAATAACGAAAAACTTTTGTCCGTTTTAGCGGACGTCCCCGATGATAAGCGCACGGCAAACTTTACTTGCGCGCTTTGTTTATGTAAGCCCGACGGCACGGTTATCGGGACGGAAGGTAAAACTTTTGGTAAAATTATGTACGAAGTCGCTGGCGAAAACGGCTTTGGTTACGACGTATTGTTTTATAGTACGGAAATCAATAAATGTTTCGGTTTAGCCACCCCTGAAGAAAAAAACGCAGTATCGCATAGATACCGCGCAATTATAAAGATGAAAGAGTTTTTAAAATAGGTAAAGGCATTTTTTATGAAGACGGCTATCGTTTTTTCAGACACGCACGGCAATATTAGGGCGCTTAAAAAACTTGACGAGATTTTTAAAGAAACTGATTATATCTTCCATTTGGGCGATTATAGTGCGGATTTTATCGAAATTAAAAACAAGTATCCCCAAAAGTGTTTTTCAGTCCCAGGTAATTGCGATTTACGTTCTGGCGACGGTTTTATCATAATTGACGGGGTAAAAATTTTTTACACACACGGTCACGATTACGGCGTAAAACAATCCTTAACAAAATTATATTTTAAGGCTAAAGAGGTTGGCGCAAACGTCGTTTTATACGGTCATACGCATATGGCAGACGTTACCGTTACCGATAATATAAAATTTATCAATCCCGGCGCTATGCGTTACGGCACTTGTACGTATGCTTACTTAGTTATCGCTGGTGGCAAGTGTTACGAAAAAATTGTTGAACTTTTTTAGTTACGGCTACTACGCAATATCTAATTTAATTTTGACGGCAAAATACTGCAAATTACTTCGCGTTTTGCTTAGTTACATACCTTTTAGGTATGCGCCCTCACAATAACACTCGTCCTTTTTGTATTTTGCTCGTCAAAGCGCTATGCTAATAAATTATCTATTGCTCCGTAGCCTTTTTATTTTACACCCTGTTCGTAAAAGCGTTACACTAAAAAATTATCTATTGCTTCGTAGCCTTTTTTATTATATATAAAATAAACACTACTTCAAATCTAAGTGCCAAACTTTCAGTTACATACCTTCTAGGTATGCTCCATCAAGTTAGTCGTAATCTTTATCG
>JAGANI010000028.1 GCA_017624285.1 Clostridia bacterium | reverse complement strand
CGTGATATTTTGCTAACGCAAAGTGATATTTTCACTTGTAGTGAAAGTTAGGCAAATATAATATAACTTTGACCACAGGTCAAAATATAACGCAAGATACTTGCATATCACTTTTAGCCACAAGGCTAAAAATATAACTATTTTAACCTAATCTTTTGTAGTAAAGATAAAGCCCACCATATTTCACTTTTTGCGAAATATAGTGGGCTACACTTTTATTTTGAATTAATATCCCTATGACTATTGCAGTTTAAGTGGCGGTTTTAATTAATTATAAAATTACTTTTAACGTAATAATTTCAAACGTACCGACGGGTAAAGTAATAGCGTTATTGATAACTTCAACTTCACTTTCAACGTTTTCTAACATATCGGTAATATATACCTTTTTAACGTCAAAACCAAAATTGATTTTAGCAGTGGTTTTAATACGCTTAGAATCGAACAACCTAACGATTAAGTTGTTATCGTCTTCGGCTTGTTTTACGCAATCGATAATTACGTTATCTTTATCGCAAGAGATAAAAGAATATTCGTTATCTAAATTACCGCCACCAACAGCTTCTACAGCATAACACGGGTTATTAAATGCATACGCTTTGTTTACGGTATCCGAAGTATTTACAGCACCCGTATGGGGGTATAATGCAAATTTTAATACGTGTTTACCAACGTCCGCATCGGGGTCGGGATAATCAGGACACTTTAACACGGTAAGCCCGATATCGCAATCTTTAAGCGAGTGACCATACTTACAATCGTTAATAAGCGCTACGCCGTAATTGCTTTCAGACACGTCGACGTACTTATGCGCGCAGACTTCGAACTTAGCCCAATCCCAACTGGTGTTGTGGTGCGTGGGACGTTCTACCGAGCCGTACTGGATTTCACAAGTAGCCTTATCGGTATTCATTTCAATAGGGAATTCCTTCTTTAATAATACGTGGTGGGTACACCAATCGATATCGTTTTCAAAGGTAACTAAACCGTCTACGTCGGATAAATACACGGTTTCCGTTATTGTTGAATTTAAGAACTTCCTAACAACCTTAATACCCTTCCTACCATTTTCGGAAACGATTTCGTGCGAGATAACGTCATCTACGTCGTAAGATTTTTCGGTATAGAATTTAGAAATTTCCCACGCGTCGTATAAAAAGTTAAAATCCTCATAAGCGGTGTATTTAATCTTTTTACCTTCTTTTAATACTTCCCTATCAGCCTTTTTATCGTAAACTGAAATAATATTAAAGTCCTTATCAAATACGACTTTGGTAAAATCGTTTTCTAATAAATAATCGGTTGCAACCACACTAGAAACTGTATCTACTAAATCAACTACCTTATATCCTTTTGAAGGAATATCTTTTACTAAATAGTTTTTACCGTTATATTCAACTAAACCAGTATACTTAAAGGGGTTGGGGTTATAAACCAATACGCCCTTGCCTTTAACGCCTTTTGCAATGGCGTTTAGCGCACCCGTTACCACATCTTTACCAAATTTAAATGTGTTTGCGTATTCAACGTCGGTAACGTCATAAACTTCCCTAATAGATGAACCGGGGATAATATCGTGAAACTGATTTACTAAAGCGGTTTCCCAATGAGAGTTTATTTCTTCCTTTTTATAAGGATAACCGGTAAGTAAACCACTCATTGCAGATGTGGTTTCTACGTTACTAAGTAAAAACTCCGTCTTACGATTGTTGCGTTTGTTTTTTGCTTGCGAAGTATACGTACCACGGTGATATTCTAGATATAATTCACCAACCCATTTGGGAGTATATTTACTTGCTTCTGCTTTTTTATAAACTTCTTGCAAATAGTCACCAACGTGCTTATAATTAGCAACCGGCATAGTGGGTATACCGTGTTTTAACCTTTCAACACACTCGCAATCATACGGAACAGTACCACCGCCACCGTCGCCGTAGCCAACGGTCATCATGGCTTCGTTATTTACAAGTTTTTGTTGATATCTATCATACGTACCCGCGATATTTTTTGGCTCTGCCTTAGCAACGTAGGTTACGTGCCTATTAAATTTATAGTGTTCGCTATCAACGATATTTTGACAGGTAATAAAGTGTGAAAGCACGTTAGACCCGTCAATCCCCTTCCACCAGAAGGTATCATACGGCATTGCGTTGGTATCGTTCCAACTGATTTTTGAAGTAACAAAAACGTTTATGCCACATTTTTTAAGGATTTGTGGTAACGCTGCCGAATACCCGAATACGTCTGGTAACCAAAGTGATTTAGTATCTACGCCGAATTCTTTTTTAAAGAACCTTTTACCAAATAAAAACTGTCTAACTAAAGACTCCCCGCTGACTAAGTTACAATCCATTTCTACCCAAGCAGAACCTTCAACTGCCCATCTACCGTCGGCAATTTGTTTTTTAATCCTATCGTATAATTCGGGGTTTTGTTCTTTAACGGCTTTATATAAAAAGCTTTGCGATGACATAAAGTTGTAATTTGGATATCTATCAATTAAAGCAGAAGCCGTTGCAAATGAGCGTTGAGCCTTTTCGATAGTTTGTCTAACCGACCAACGCCAAGCGATATCGATATGGGTATGACCTATACAAGCAACCTTTTTGGGGTCGTTTACGTTACAATATTTGCCGTAAAACTCTTCTTCAAGATACTTATTAGCAACCTTAACGCTATCTAAAAATTCTTTAGACTTTAAGTCGCGCATATCTAGTAAAGATATAGCTTTATTTAAAAATAAACTTATAGCAAAATGCTCTTCCTTTTTAGATTCGACAAATTTTAAAACTTCACAAGGAACGTAAAGGTTGTAATATAACCTTTCAACGTCTTCGTTTATATAGTTAATTTCAGTAATTAAATCGAGATAAACGTCTTCTTCAGTACAAGTATAAGCGTATAAATAAACGTCATGCTCCCCAGTAACGTTGACCACGGCGTTAGTATGGTTTACGTCCATGCCTTGTACGATTTTGCCATCGATATAAAGCATAAATTGTGGGTTTGATCCATCCCAACCTCTTTTAGACGTTTTTACGACGAATTCTACCCTATCAGAAGAAGCGGGGAAATTAATTTTTTTATAAAACCAAGCGTGTTGGTCCCTAAGCCCACCCCATTTATCATGCTCGTTAAATAAGGTAAAAGTATCATCAATTTCAGGCATTACCGTACCTTGCTTATAATCGGTAGGTTTATACATATAGCCGGTAACCTTTTCTTTTTTAGTGCAAATACATCCACTTATAACAGGTAAAATTGCTTCTGCACGAAACTGAAGCTCGTTATTATTAAAACCAATGCTTTCAACGTTATTCATAATAAACTCCTAATAGTTTTTTTTAATTATACAATAAGCGCGCTAAATATTTCTTGCTTTTTTTTAATTAAAAATAGTGATTTTTTAAAATTTATGCAAAAAATATTGCATATATAAATTGACTTGTATCTTTTTTTATTATAAAATTATAAAAAAAGTAAAAGGATAACTAAAGTTGATTACTTACCTTTTTAAGTACACCGAAAGAAACGATTTATCAGACTTTAACTGCCATTGGTGGTATGGTAAATCTTTTAACGAGCATGCGCACGATTATTACGAAATCGTTATAACCACTCTTGGGGAGTTATATCATATCATAAACGGCACTACTTACACACAAACTAGGGGTGACGTATGCATTTTAGCGCCAGGGGCTTCACACACAATTAAATCAATTAATAACGATTTTGTAAAACATTATAATATTGCCGTCAAGCGTGATTTTTTTGATGCTTTTTTAGAACATAAAGTTGAACTTAAAAAGATTTTTGAAGAAAACAATTATTTTAATCTACGCCTTAAAGACAGCACTTTTGCATATATTAGCGACACAATATTAAAAATTGATAACGCCAGTTATAACGCAGTTGGTTATACCCACGTTGAAGCAGTCCTTTACGCCATTATATCTGAAGCGATACACAAATTATCTATCAATAACAATAAAACTAATAGAATTACCAACTACTGTTACGATGCTATTAGAAAAATTAACAACTACACTTATATAACTAAAAAGGCTACCGATATTTATAGTATCTACCCGATTTCGCACACGACTTTCGTTACGGAATTTAAAAAGATTACCGGTAAAACGCTAGTTGCTTTTTTATCTGAACGCAAGCTTGCATACGCCAAAAATCTATTAAATACCACCGACGCTTCCGTTTTAGAGATAGCAACGCTATTACAATACGACAGTTTAAGCCATTTTATAAGGATTTTTAAAAACTATTACGGCGAAACCCCATATAAGTATAAGAAAAATTCTTCTGAAGGATTTATGTTTTAATGAAATGCTTTACTGCTATAATTTTAACCTTACTATTATTAAGCATAACGCTTTACGGTTGCAACGGGGTCTGTAAAAAGCACCGATATGAAGCTTCTACTATACAACAAGCTGATTGCACGCATAAAGGACTAAAACGTTACGACTGCGTTTATTGCGACTACTATTACCAGGAAATAATTGATGAATTTTGGCACTCCGTAGATAAAGACAATAAGTGTTTTAGATGCGAAAAAGTAATCGCAACAAGCCTTAATTATACGCTTAGCTTAAAAGAAAACGGTTATACCGTTAACGATAATTTTACTTTGGATACGACTTCACTAATATTGCCGTCCATCCATAACGGTTTACCCGTAGTATCTATTGCTGAACTGGCTTTTAGTAAATCAATGTACCAAACGGCTTATATAGCGCCGTCAATATTAAATATTTACAATAATGCTTTTAAAGATAGCATTAATTTAGTTAAGGTTGAATTTTACTCCGATATAACTATCGGCGAAGGTGCTTTTTACGATTGTATTTCTCTAACTACAATACATTTAAGAAGTAGCAACGTTAAAATACTTAAAAATGCCTTTAGTGGTTGCAAATCTTTAACTAGCGTACACTTTTACGGCAATCCGTCTGATTTTAATAATATTTATATCGAAGACGGCAATAATTATTTTACTGACGCAACGGTTATTTACCACGATATAACCGATTAATTTTTACCCCGTTACGGGGTTTATAGGTGATTTTATGGAATTTATCTCTAACGTAAAACAAGGTAGAAACTTTATAAATTACGCACACCGTGGCGCAAGCGAGTATGCGCCTGAAAACACCATGCTATCTTTTATGCTTGGCGAAACCATGGGCGCAAACGGCATAGAAACAGACGTTCACCAAACTAAAGACGGCGCGCTGGTGTTGTTCCACGACGACAACTTAAAACGCGTTACCGGTGTAAATGGCTTTGTGTACGATTACACTTTAGCTGAACTTAAAAATATGCTTGTTACTGTAAACGGGCTTTCGGATAAAATTTGCACTTTAGATGAGTTTTTATCCGTCTTTGCAAGCAAAAAAATACACCTTGCAATTGAACTTAAACAAGCTAATATCGAAAAACAAGTGATAGACACCCTTAAAAAATACGGCGTGCAAAATAAAACGGTAATTACTTCGTTTGAATATGATTTTTTATTAAACGTAATTAATTACGCCCCCGATTTTAAGACTGGTTACTTAACCACGGATACTAGCGACGAAATATTAAACCGCCTTAAAAAAGACGGTTTTTACGAAATTTGCCCACACGCTGATTGCGTTGATGAAAGTTTTATTAAAAAAGCGCACGGTTTAGGATTAAACGTACGCGCTTGGGGTGTAAAAAACGTAGACGTTATGAAGCGCGCTTACGACGTGGGTGTTGACGGTATGACAGTAAACTTTCCAGATAAGTTAGTGGACTATATTGCTAGTAAAATATCGACTTATTAAATCGCTTTAAAAAAAACGTATCACATTGTCAAGATACTTTACCTTTAATAATGAAATAATAAGCAATTTTAATAGTAGCGTAAAATTAACTACAACCTGTCCTTTTTAGCGTAAGCGTAAGAATCCCCCACACCTATTTTGTCATTCTGAGCAAACTTGTTTGCGTGAGAATCTCCTACCTTAGTAAATTATACGGGGGATTATCACGCTCGTTACTACTTTTCATAATGACGAAAAAACGCGAAATAATTTGCATTATTTTGCCGTCAAAAATAAATTATATATTTCTAGTAGCCATAAAATAAATATCCACCAGCCTAGCTGGTGGTTTTTCATTTTCGGGCAATTAGCCCTAAACTATTCTGGCTTACGCACAAGTGCGTATTTAAACGACCTGCCAGTCCTGCACCTTTTACTTGCTACCCGTAAACGGGTCTTTG
>JAGANI010000027.1 GCA_017624285.1 Clostridia bacterium | reverse complement strand
GTCGGTGGTGGCGTCATTTTAGGGGGTACTACAGGGGCGTTACTTTTAGGTAAGCTTAACCCTAAAATTACAGGGTTAATATTTTCTATTTTAATGTTAGTTGCAGGTGTGCGCTCGGCGTTTTTTTAAGCAATTAATTTAAGATATTAAAGACGTATCTTTAAAAAGTTAGTAGCTAAAAAATTATAAATAACGGGGTACGTATAGCATTATTTTGCTTTTTTTAAGGGGGATTGTATGGTTAAATACGTTTTATTAGCGATATTTGGGTTTATAGGTGGCGTAATAGGTGGTATGGGTATGGGAGGCGGTACGCTTTTAATACCACTACTGACCTTTTTTTCAGGTTTATCGCAAAAATCAGCACAGGCGATAAATTTGGTAAGTTTTATACCTATGTCCGTAATTGCGTTAGTTATACACGTCAAAAATAAACGTGTAGATTTTAATAACGTTTTGTTTATTATTATCCCCGCTGTTTTAACGTCGGTTTTAGGTAGTTTATTAATAGGTAATTTTACAAACGAAACACTAAAAAAGTGTTTCGGTATATTTTTAATACTGCTTGCGTTTTTTAACGTATTTATAACTATAAAAAGCGATAAGCAAAATAAAAAACTTAAATCCGAAAACCCTTTTTATAATCAAACAAGGCATTAAAATATCATATAGACGCCCTACGGGGCGTTTTTTTATTGTAAAAAAACCTAAAAATTTGTGCAAAATGTTACTAGAAAAGTAAATAAAAAAATCAATATTTATATAATAAAATCCGCAAAAAAGCATAAAAAACCACAAAAATTACAATTTTTTTGATATATAAAAAAGTTTCAAGCCTAAAAAAGTTAAAAATTTTGCACAAAAATCAAAAAAGGGTATGTACAAAGAAAGGTTTTTGTGGTATAATCAAATAGCAAGATATTTTGATGTTTACAAATTTTTTATTAAGATAAAATTCCAATAATTAAGAGGTGTATGTTTATGGAAAAAATCGCAATTATCGACTTGGGTTCAAACACAGCAAGATTACTTTTAGTAGACGTATTTGATAATGGTCATTTTGTTATTTCCGACCAACTAAAAGAATCCCCGAGGATAGGCGAGGGCATGGATAAAGATGGGTTTTTAAAACCGTCAAGGATTAAAGCAACTATTGATACTCTTAAAATGTTTAAGAGGCTTTGTGATTCCTGCAATGTTGAGAAGGTTATTGCAGTAGCTACTGCTGCTGTAAGAAAGGCTAAAAACCAACGTAGTTTTTTAGATGAAGTTTTTGCTTCAACCGGTATTAAACTTCGCGTACTTTCAGCTGAAGAGGAAGCTATGTACGTTTATAGGGGTGTTATCAACACTATGGATATCCCTAAAGGTTTAATTTTTGAAATCGGTGGTGGCTCAACAAAAATCGTTTATTATAACAGACGTAACCTTTTAGCGCACGAAACTTTACCGTTTGGTTCTATTTTGCTTACTGAAATGTTTGCAAACGAAGGTTTATCGCATGAAGAGCAGGCTGATAAGATTGAAGAATACGTTACCGAACAGTTATCTAAGATAGAGTGGCTTAAAGATATCGATCCTGAAACGCAACTTATCGGTGTAGGTGGTTCGTTTAGAAACCTTTGCAGAATCACTAAGATTATGAAAAAGTATCCCTTACGTACTATTCACAACTACGTTGTAGGTGCGGAGGATTTTGAACATACTTACAATCTTTTAAGGACGCTTGACCTTGATAGGAAAAAGAGAATTAAGGGTATTTCAAGTGGTCGTGCCGATATTTTACCTTCTGCTTTTGCAGCGGTAAATGCTTTTAAAAAGTATACTGGAAGGGAAAATATCGTAATAAGTGGTAGTGGTTTAAGGACTGGTTTAATATTTAACTATGCAGTTCCGCAAACGGTTGATAAGCCTATTTCAGACGTTTTAGCCTTCAGCTTAGGCACTTTGGTAGAGTTTTATCATTGTGATCCCGTTCATACTGATAACGTCGTTAACTTATCAATTCAATTATTTAAGCAATTAAGGGTATTACACAAATTCCCCAGACAATATCTTAGGATTTTAAAGGTTGCGGCATATTTACACGAAGCTGGTAAAAGCGTGCAGTATTATAACTACCAAAAGCATAGTGGGTATATTATTTTAAATTCTAATTTACACGGTATTAGCCATAGGGATATGGTTATGGCATCGTTTGTTGCTGGTAATACCAGTATTGAGGATATCAATCCTATAGACTGGGCAAAATATTCCGCTTTTGTTGGCGACGAGGATGTTGAAGCCGTTAAAAAGATGGGTACTATTTTACGTATTGCCGAAGCTTTAGATAGAAGCCGTACTGGTAGCGTAACTGGTATTAATTGTGATATTTTAGGCGATTCCGTTATCATGAAGACGGAAGTCGTTGCCGATGCTTCGCTTGAAATCGCTTCTGCGATAGAGTTATCTCAAGACTTTAGAAGGGTATTCAAGAAGAATCTTGAAATTTTATAAAATAAAAAACGCTACGTAACGTGGCGTTTTTAATCGTTTATTATGGATTATAGTTTTATTTTAGCAAGCGCCTCTCCTCGTAGGGAAAGCCTTCTTAAAGAGGCTGGGCAAAGTTTTATAGTTATTCCATCTACTACTGAAGAAGTCGTTGATGATAGCCTTTCCCCTAAAGACGTTGTAAAGTCGCTTGCGTTACAAAAAGCGCAGGACGTATTCAAAAAATACCGTCAACCGACGCTTGGTGCAGATACCGTTGTGGTGTTTAAAGGCAAAATCTTGGGTAAGCCAAATTCTAAAAGGCAGGCTAAAGAGTTTTTACAAGCGCTATCTGGTAATATGCACGAAGTTATCACGGGGATAGCGCTTGTTACTAATAACAAAATTATTAATACTTACGTCGTAACAAAAGTTTATATGCAAGTTTTATCTTCAGATTTTATTGATGAGTACGTTTCGTCTGGTAAAGCTATGGATAAGGCTGGGGCGTACGGCGTTCAAGACGGTGGGTTTGTATCCTACGTGGAGGGTAGCCTTACTAACGTAATAGGTCTACCGATGGAAAAGACAGAAGAAGTTTTAAAGGAGTTATCTTTATGGCAACTGAAAGGTTAGCGTTGGATTTTGGCACGGCTGAAACCAAAATTTATAAATTAGGTAGTGGTATGGTTTTAGCAGAACCTACCGTTGCAGCCGTTTCTACCGAAGATAAACTAAAAGTGCGCGCAGTTGGTAAAGACGCAAAAAAACTTATTGGCAAAACTGCTGAAAAGACCAAGATAGTTTTTCCTATGTTTGAAGGTGAAGTCGTTTCCGATAAGGTTGCTACTGCAGTTTTAGATGAGTTTTTAGATAAAATCGATTTTAAAGGTGGTATTTTAGGCGGTAGCGTGGTAGTTAGCGTCCCGTGTGGCGCGTCTTTCGATTTACTCCGTAAGTTAGAGTCGGTTATAGTCGGCGCAGGTATCGGTACGGTTGATTTTGTCGAAGCACCTATTTTATCAGCGCTTGGGCAAGAACTTACTTTGACGGAATTTTCACCATACTTTATTATTGATATGGGGGCAGGCAATACAAATATTGCGGCTGTTTCGCTTGAAGGCGTTATCGCAGGTATTTCAGTCAATATGGGAGGCAACGGTATTGATACTGCTTTAATAGATTTTATTGCTGAAGAATACGGCATGCAAATCGGGTTAGTTACAGCCGAAAAGCTAAAAGTTAGGATTGGCAGTTTGGTTGATAACGATACATTATCATCCGTCGTAAACGGTAGGGATTTAACTACTGGTAAGCCCCGTTCAATATCCATTAGCGCAAGAGATATTAAACCTGTTGTAGAAAAGTATTATTCCACTATATCCGAACTCGCTTTAAAAGTTTTAGCAAAACTTCCGCCTGAAGTCTCGGCTGAAATCCGTCACGCAGGTATTTACTTATCTGGTGGTGGCGCTAAGATTTACGGGTTAGAAGACTATTTTACTAAAAAATTCGGTATGCAAGTAACCGTTGCTAAAAATCCGTCGTATTGTACGGCTTTTGGTGGCGGTATAGCGCTTGGCAATCCCAAACTACTTAAAAAAATTAAAGTAAAAATAGGCTAAATATATAATCGACAATATAACCGCATTTTTGACGATAATTTCGTTAAGATGCGGTTTTTTGTATGCTAAAATTTATAAAAAAGGTGTGTTATGGCAAGGGTAATTTCAATCGTATCAGGTAAGGGTGGCGTGGGTAAAACCACCGTAGCGTGTTATCTGTCGCGCGCGTTGTCAAAGTTAAACAAAAGGGTATTGGTTATCGACGGCGATTATTCTTTAAATAATTTAGATATCACGTTTGGTACAGATTGCAACCCAAATTATGATTTAAGCGATTTTTTACAAGGTCGTTGTAGGTTAAAACAGGCGTTAATATCAGACCCCGTTAGCCGTGATGTTATGATTTTAACTTCAGATAGAACTCCAGTTGGCGCTAATGGTACGGAGTATTTAAAGGCAGGGTTAACGTCTTTTTTAAGGGTGTTCGATTATATCTTGATAGATGCCCCAGCAGGGATTGACGAAGGTTTTTTACGTGCAGTTGACGTTTCAAACGAAGCTTTAGTCGTAACTACGCCATACCCACCGTCATTACGCGATGCAGATAAGGTAATAAGTTTGTTAGAAGGTAATAAAATAGATAAAATTAGCGTATTAGTTAACCGTGCGCGACCCGATTTGATGATAGATGGGCGTTGTTTTAGTGTTTTACAAATACAAGATTTGCTTTGTCGTAAAATAGTTGGCGTGATACCAGAAGACGATGCTTTGTTAACTTCAAACGGTGGTGATATAAAAAAGCATACGCGTGCGTATAAGGCATTGTTAGAAACCGCAAAAAACATAGATACTGGCAAAATTAAAATTACCCCGCCAAAGGTGGGGTTTAGCGGGTTATTGGGCAATTTAAAAAAGGGGGGCATACTAAATAATTATGATATCCAAAAGCAGTAAAAACAGCATAAAACTTCAATCGGTGTTAGAGTCCGACCGTTTAAAGGTTAGCGACGCTTTTTTTGATACTTTACTAAACGATTTAACAACCTTGCTAATTGATTATTTAGATTTATCTAATACACCTATATTAAAAATAGAAAAAACAGGCAAGGGATTTGAAGTTAAAATAAGCGCATTAGCAACGCGACTTAAAAACGTTTCTATTATAAATAAAAGAGAGTATTTGTAGTATAAAAAACAAAACCACTAAGCGTCTTGTTTTATACATTTTTAATGGTAAAAAATCCGATAAAAAAGGTTGTTTTTTAATTTAAAAAAAGGTTGTTTTTTTAATTTAAAAAAGGTTGTTTTTTAATTTAAAAAAGGGTTGAATATACTTACTAACTATGATATAATAAATATAATAAAATCAAGGAGATTTATTATTTATTATGTTTAGACCAGAATACCCCCGCCCAGAACTTAAAAGAGGTAAGTGGATTAACCTAAACGGCGAGTGGCAGTTTGAATTCGATTTTGGCAACAATGGTGTTTCAGGTTGTGATATGGATATCACTAAAGCCAACAAGGATGATATTTTTATAAGTAAATGCAAGCAAGATTTATCGTCAAAAATACAAGTGCCTTTCTGTCCGGAAAGTAAACTTTCTGGTATAGGCTATACCGATTTTTTTGATGCATGTTGGTATAAAAAGGAAGTTGACATCCCAGCTGACTGGACTGGGAGGACTATTTTAAGGTTCGAGGCTTCTTATTATAGGACTATGGTTTTTGTAAATGGCAACCCCGTTGGTGTACATAAAGGTGGTTATACGCCTTTTGCGTTTGATATTACCGATTACATCGTGGATGGTAAGGCGCTTATTTTAGTACACGTTGACGGCGATGCAAGGGACAAAAAACAACCTTCAGGTAAGCAATCTGCTTTAAGAAAATCCTTTGGTTGTTTCTACACCCGTACCACGGGCATTTGGCAAACCGTATGGCTTGAAAACGTCCCCGATACTTATTTAGAAAAGTACAAAGTAACGCCCGACGTAGATAACGGCAGGGCTTACGTTGATTTATATTTTAATAAAGAAGGTTTTAAAGAAGTATCTTTAACCGCTAAAGAAGGCGACTTAGTTGTCGCTGATACCGTAGTTAAAGGTACAACTCAAATACTTAAGGCGGTTATTGATATTAAAGACGCTAAACTTTGGGATATCGATTCACCAAATCTTTACGACTTAATTATAACCACCAAAACAGATAAAACGACGGATACCGTATGTGGTTATTTTGGGTTAAGGAAGATTGAATATTTAAATGGTAAGTTCTTAATCAATGGCAAAAAAATCTTCCATAGGATGGTTTTAGACCAAGGCTATTACCCCGATGGTATTTATACTGCGCCCACCCTTAACGATTTAGAAAACGATATCTACTTATCTAAAGCATTTGGTTTTAATGGCGCAAGGCTTCACGAAAAGGTTTTTGAACGTAACTTTTTATATTTAGCAGATAAACTAGGCTATTTAGTTTGGGGTGAATACCCAAGTTGGGGTTTTGATTATACCGATGACGAAAACACCCAGATTTATATTAACGAGTGGTTAGAATCTGTTGATAGGGATTATAACCATCCAGCTATTATTGGTTGGTGTCCCATGAACGAAAACTGGGCAGTTAACGGCCGTCAACAATCTAACGACTTAGTTTTAGCAGTATATAAAGCTACTAAACTTGCTGATGAAACTAGACCGTGCTTAGACGTTAGTTGGAACTACCACGTTAAAACGGATATATTTGATACGCATAACTACTGTCAAGAAGTTGATAAGTTTAAGGATATGTTTGGCAAGTTTGAAAACGGTGTTGGTTTTGATGAATATAAGCAAAAACACGAAGGTCAACCGTACTTTTTAAGTGAATACGGCGGTATTGCTTGGTCTAAAAAAGAATCTGGTTGGGGCTACGGCAACGCACCTAAGACGGAAGAAGAATTTATCGATAGATATATTGGGCTTTCCGACGTATTACACGGTAACCCCGATATTTACGGTTTATGCTATACCCAACTTTATGATGTAGAGCAGGAGCAAAACGGTCTTTATTATTACGACAGGACGCCTAAGTTTAGTCAAGAAGTAATCCAAAAGTTAGCAAAAGCGATGGCAAAACCTGCCGAGTACGAAAAAGATTAATTTTTTAAGCCCACTAAACGTGGGCTTTTTTATTTTTTAAAAAAAGTAAGTTCACTTCTTTTTTGCATTTTTACATATAAATTACTCAAAAATACACAAAATTTGGTGTAAAAGATTAAAAATATATTGTAAACGGTAAAAATATTTGTTACAATAATATATGTTATATACGTATTTAATTAAGGGGTTTTTATGGCATATTCTAAAATAGGTATAATAGGCGCTATGGATATAGAAGTCGATACTTTAAAAGGCGCTTTAACTGATAAGGTGGTTACTAGGATAAGTGGTATTGATTTTTATTCTGGTAAACTTTTTGATAAGGACGTTGTTATCGCAAAATGTGGCGTGGGCAAAGTGTTTTCAGCGGTTACTGCTGAAATCATGATTTTAAAATTTAACGTTGACGCTATTATTAATACAGGTGTAGCAGGCTCGGTATCTTCGTTAAAAATCGGTGATATCGCTATCTCTACGTCGGTGGTGCAGTACGATATGGATACTACTGCAATCGGCGATCCACTTGGGTTAATTTCTGGTATTAATATCATTTACTTTGTATCGGATGAAAGGTTGTCCTCAACGGCATTAAACGTTGCCCACGGTTTAGGTTTGCGTGCAGAACTTGGCGTTATTGCGTCTGGTGATAAGTTTGTATCAGATAAAAAAATCAAAAAACATGTCGAAACTAATTTTGGCGCACTTTGTGTTGAGATGGAGGGTGGCGCTATCGGTCACGTCGCGTATATTAATAACGTTCCTTTCGTGGTAATACGTTCAATTTCCGACGATGGTGATAATTCGCATGCGGTGGAATTTGCTACCTTTGCAAAAACCTCGGCTGAAGTTTCAGTTAAAGTTATAAAAGGTCTTTTAACTTCTATCTAGGTGGTTTATGGATACCGTTATTTTTATTATAGAACTTCTCGGAGTAATAACCTTTGCAATTTCAGGGGCTATGCGTGCGATACTAAAACAACTTGATATCGTTGGCGTAATACTTTTGGCGCTTATTACGTCGTTTGGCGGTGGCGTTATTAGGGATTTAATTTTAGGTAGTAATCCACCGGCGCTTTTTGTAAAAAGTGAATATATCATTTACGTTTTAGTAGGTTTAGTAACAGCAATAGTGTGTGCGATTTACGCTTACATAAAAAAACACAGTAACGAGCTTACTATTGTTACACGTAGTCTTATCTTAAACGTTGCAGATGCCGTAGGCTTAGGTATTTTTTGTATAACTGGTGCAAGTATCGCTATCGAAATGGGTTATCAAGACAACTTTTTACTTGTGCTTTTTGTTGGTGCTATTTCGGGCGTCGGCGGGGGTATTTTGCGTGACGTCTTGGTTGGTGAAATCCCAATTATTTTCAGAAAATACATATATTTAACTCCAACGTTACTTGGCACTATAGCATATTATTTTTTATCGTATACAAATATGCCGTTACTTGCTATGGGCGTAGGTGTTGCAATTATAATAACTTTACGTGTGCTTGCAATCGTGTTTAAGTGGAATTTACCCACCATCAAAATGCAAGACTAATTTTAGTAAAAAATAAAAATAGCGCACCACGTTACGCGTTATTTTTTCATATTTAACTATATTTTATAAAAATTTAACCTTTTATGGAGGGTTTAAATGCAATCATTAAGAGAGCTTTATAGAATCGGTAGAGGGCCGTCTAGTTCACATACCATGGGGCCGGAAAGGGCGGTTTTAACTATTAAAGAAATGTATCCTGATGCGGATTATTTTAAAGTTACAATTTATGGGTCGTTAGCGCTTACTGGTTTAGGGCACGGCACAGACCGCATTATTAAGGAAACTTTTTCACCAAAAAAATGCGATATAATTTTTGATACCGTATCTCCTTGTGATTTTCACCCAAATACTATGGATATAGAGCCGTTTAAAGATGGTGTTTCGATAGATGTTCGTCGTATCTATAGCGTAGGCGGTGGTGCAATTTTATTTGATGGCGAAACCGAAGCCGTTGGCGAATACGCTAAAGATGACGTTTATGCATTAAATACTTATTCTGAAATAGCTGAGTATTGCTCACGTAATAATATTCGCATATGGGAATATGTGCATATGGTCGAAGGCGATGATATTTTCACTTACCTTGCAAAAGTGTGGGAACTTATGAAAAACTCCATACACGAGGGGTTAACCACTACTGGTATTTTACCAGGTGGTTTAAATACCCAAAGGCGCGCGCAAATACTTTTTAATCAACGTCATATTGACGAATCTGCCCAAACGCGTGAAAATCGTTTGGTGTGTTCGTACGCGTTTGCTGTAAGCGAGCAAAATGCTTCGGGTGGCACTATAGTTACAGCGCCAACTTGTGGGTCTTGTGGCGTTGTTCCGTCAGTCCTTAAATATATGCAAGAAACCAGGGGCTTTACTGACGATCAAATCATAAAAGCACTTGCAACTGCTGGTATAGTTGGCAACATTATCAAAAAGAACGCTTCAATTTCTGGTGCGGAGTGTGGTTGTCAGGCTGAAATCGGCTCAGCATGTTCAATGGCATCCGCCGCTTTAGCGGAACTTTTCGAAATGGGTTTAGGTCAAATAGAGTACGCGGCGGAAGTCGCTATGGAGCATCACTTAGGTTTAACTTGTGATCCTATCGACGGTTTAGTGCAAATCCCTTGTATAGAACGTAACGCTGTTGCCGCTATGCGCGCAATAAACGCTTTATCGCTTGCAAACTTTTTATCCGATAGTAGAAAAATCAGTTTTGATATGGTTGTAAAAACTATGTACGATACTGGTAGGGATTTACTTTGTGGTTATAGGGAAACATCTTCCGGTGGCTTAGCAAAAGTTTATGGCGCTCACAGAAAAAGCAAAAATTAATTAAAACGCCTTTATGGAGTTCCTATAAGGGAATTTTGATTTAACACAAAAGTATAGCCCACTATACTTCGCAAAAGCGAAATATGGTGGGCTTTATCTTTACCACAAAAATTAAGATTTTAAGAGTTTTATTTTTAGCCTTGGGGCTAAAAGTGATATGCAAAACAAGTTTTGCGTGATATTTTGACTTGCAGTCAAAGTGATATTAAATAAATCCTTAACTCACCGTTAGGTGAATATAACTGCGTAGCAATATCACTTGCGTTAGCAAATATAACAAATCCGTTCACGGATTTATTTAGTTGCCGAATCCCTTGCAGGGACTCGGCTTCGGGGCGTTTTTGTTTTTAAATTTTGGGTGGTTTTATTACATAAAAACCGCCTTTTTTATTTAAACTATTTTTAAGGCTATCGCATTAAATAAGTGCATATGTTTAAGTGTATAAATGTAAATTTGTCAGAGTATAAATATTTATTTTTTTATAAAACAGGATAGTACGTATAGCATTGTTCATATAAAAATATGTACATATGAAGATTAATAAAGTATATAAGGGCGCGCTATGTTTATCAATAGGTACGCTTATAACTAAAATTTTAGGGGCGCTTTATCGGGTCCCTTTAACTAAATTGATGGGGGTGGAACTTTTAGGTGTGTATCAAATGGTTTTTCCACTTTACTCAGCGCTATTAGATTTATCTTCGGCAGGTGTTCCAAGTGGGTTATCCAAATTAATCGCTAAAGATAAAGAAAACAAGTTGTCTTACCTAAAAGGGTCTTTGTTAACGTTTGGTATTATAGGGCTAATATCTTTTTTTGCGATGTATTTATTAAGTAAGCCTATTGCGACGTTTCAAGGTAACGCGATAGCGACGTCTGCTTATAAAACGCTTTCGCCAGCAGTTTTTATGGTTTCTATAATTTGTTGTTTTAGGGGTTATTTTCAAGGTCAACTTAATATGACGCCAACGGCAATTTCACAAATAATAGAGCAGGCTGTAAAGTTTATACTCGGTATAGTTTTACTTACGCGTTTAACTATTTTTAATAACAAAGTCGTTTCGGCGATTTTTGCCGTCGTCGTTGGTGAATTTTTAGCGTTAATATATCTGTTAATTGTTTTTTTAATAAATAATAAAAGGCAAAAAACCACGACCTTATTTAAATTATCAAAGCCTTTGTTTATTGAGCGGGATAGTGTCGTTTTTTACGCTAAAAGCGTCTTTAAGTCAGCGATGCCTATTATGGTTTTATCGGTAATTTTCCCTTTAGGGTGTATGTTAGAAAGTTCGTTTATTATACGTTTTTTAAATAGTTACGGCTTAAACGGGGTAACGGTTTACGGCGTTTATACAGGTACTGCGATGACTGTTATAAATTTGCCAGTTTCCGTTTGTTACGGTTTATCTTCGGTAACCGTACCTACGATTTCTGGTGCGTTAAAACTAGGTAAAGGTAAGCTTTCGACTGAACGACTATTAATTTTGCTAACTTTTATTTTTGCCTTATTAGGGGCGTTAGCGTGTTTAATTTTTGCTCCGTTAGTAGTTAAAATTTTATTTCCAAGCTTAGGGGGATATCAAAGCTTAGCCGTAAAATTAATACGGGCATTATCACCCTCGGTAATATTTATTGCATTGTTACAAACCTTACACTCTGTATTAATTGCAAAAGGTAAAACTTTTTATGCAATCAAAACGGCGGTTATATCCGTTGTGGTAAAAGTAGTGGCAACGGCGTTGCTTGTAAGTATACCTAACGTAAATATTTTTGGGGCGGTGGTGGCTAATACTTTGTGTTATTTGCTTGCGGTTTTAATCAATTTACTGTATACTAAAAATTATGGAAATAAAACAGATCAAGATAGGGCAAACGCTAACCGCTAACAACGTGTTTTTAGCCCCTATGGCGGGTTATACTGATTACGCTTTCCGCAAAATTTGTTTGTCGCTTGGTGCAGGTATGGCTTTTACTGAGCTTACTTCGGCAAAAGGTATAATTTACGACAGTAAAAACACCAAAGTGCTTTTAAAAAAGTCGGATAGTGGCGTAACGGGTGCGCAACTTTTTGGGTCAGAGCCTGACGTTGTTAAACAAGCCTGTTTAAGTGAGTGGTTAGCCCCCTACGATATTATTGATATAAATATGGGTTGTCCAGTGCCTAAAGTTTATAAAAACGGCGAAGGTTCTGCACTTTTAAAAGACGTATTAAAGGCAGAAAGCGTCGTTAAAGCAGCGGTATCGTCTGGTAAAACCATCACGGTAAAAATCCGTATTGGGTTGAGTGAAAATTCCCCCTTTGTTACGGAAGAATTTGCCAAAATGGCTGAAGCTTCTGGCGCTAAACTACTAACCGTACACGGTAGGACTAGGGAGCGTTATTACTCGGGCGACATTCATTTTGAGGAGATTTTTAAAGCTAAAAATGCCGTAAATATCCCAGTAATTGCAAACGGTGGTATATTTACTACGGCAGATGCTGACGAGATTATTTCAAAAACAGGTGCAGATGGCGTTATGCTTGCGCGTGGTGCTATTGCAGACCCTTATTTATTTAGCAAGTTAATTGGTAAAACAGTTGACTTGCCGTTAGAAACTTTAATTAATAATCAACTAGATTTTATGTTAGAAGATTTTTCAGATAGATTCGTTACGGTAAACATACGTAAGTTTTTCGTGTATTATTTTAAGGGCAAACGCAATATGAAGGAACTTTGCAAACTTTTGTATACCGCCCAAAACACAGACGAAGTAAGGGAAATTCTTCATAAAAACCTTCACATTTGTAGCGATATTTAAATAGTATATAATAATGCTTTTTACCGCTAGGAGGTTTTAGTTGAAGGTCTGTTTTGCAACAAAAAGTAACTTTTACGATTTTTGTGATAGTAGTTTAAGTTTGGCAGGCAACTCTAAGGTATTAGTTTTTGGCGCAAACGGTTTAGGACTTATAAGTTATAAAAGCGAACTGTGTGGCGAAACTGAATATTTTCAAGACGTTGCAAAGACTTCTAAAAACTTCGGTGGTGTAGTAATAATTGGTTGCGATACCGACACTTACGGGGCTTTCCGTAAAAGTGCAATCGTGGCGGATTCGGGTAAACTTTTAGGCGTTTCGGACGCCGTTGCAGTTCCATCTTATAGTGAATACGTCGGTGGCGCAAA
Source organism: Clostridia bacterium (assembly GCA_017624285.1). Lineage (GTDB taxonomy): Bacteria > Bacillota > Clostridia > Christensenellales > Borkfalkiaceae > UBA11475. The sequence continues at coordinate 3,418 of JAGANI010000027.1, read as the reverse complement.
TTACGTTGTTTACAAAACTAGCGCAGGTAAAATAGGTGTGTTAATCGGTAAAGATTTATACTCGGTTGAAGCCGTTTCGACCATGTCGCTATCCGATGCTGACGTCATATTTTGCATATTCGATAGGGTGGATTCATTTATGCCTGAAATTCTATTAAGGGCGTATTCGTTTATATTTGGCGTGCCGATGGTTTTAGTTGGCAACGGCTACTTATCGGTAACGGATATTGATGGCAAAATTAAAATTTCCACCCCAAAAAACGTCGCTACGGTGGATATTAACACGGATAAAGTTTATGGCGAAGTATTGCTAAAAAAACGTGGTTACACACATTACAAAAAATAAGTCGTTTGTCGCTAAAAGTACATACGTATTGCGATTTTTACGACAAATTTATACTTACAAAGGAGTAATTATGGCGCTTAATATAGTTTTAGTTGAGCCTGAAATTCCACAAAACACCGGCAATATCGCGCGTACTTGCGCGGCAACGGGGGCAAGTTTGCATTTAGTACGCCCCTTGGGTTTTGAAATTAACGATAAGCACTTAAAACGGGCAGGGCTTGATTATTGGGATAAATTAAACATCTATTATTACGACAGTATTAAAGAAGTTATGGACAAGTTTTACAACGGTTCAAACTTTTGGTTTTACTCAACAAAATCTCAACACACGCATACACAAGTTAGCTATAAAGACGGCGATTTTTTAGTTTTTGGTAAAGAGTCTAGGGGGCTTCCAGAACCTTTACTTAAAGATCATTATGCCGAGTGCGTTCGTATCCCTATGATTGGGGATTTGCGTTCTTTAAACTTATCAAATTCGGTAGCCGTTGGCGTTTACGAAGCAATACGTCAAATCGGTTATGAAGAATTCAACGTAGAAGGTCATTTAACAGGTAGACCAGATTAGTGAGGGTAATATGAAAGATTATCAAGTTAACGTAGTTCCATCAAAAAACCAAAACGATAAAAACGTCTTTATTTTTAACGAGCCGGATGCAAAAATTAAAATTTTATTTGCAGGCAACTCTATTACTAAACACGCGCCCAAGCCTGAAATCGGTTGGGTAAACGATTGCGGCATGGCTGCAAGTTCAATTGAAGACGATTACCTACATCAATACATAAAGTTAGTTAAACAGCGTTTTAACGTAAACGTTTCGTACGCTATTGCGCAGGTAGCCGATTACGAACGTACTTTTTTAGATACCACGCCCGATTTATTATATAAAAAAGCTAAAGATTTTAATGCCGATATCGTTATTTGCTTTTACGGCGCAAACGTGCCTAAAACTTACGACGTAGATCCAAATCCTATCAAAACGTTCGAAACCGCTTATAAAGATATGCGTGATTATCTATCTAACGGCAGGGCAAAAGTTTATACGTCTATGGGCTTTTATATACGCCCTGTTTTAGAAAAAGAAAAACTTTCCGTTTGCAAAACAACGGGGGACGTATACGTAGATATTGATGATATCCGTAGTTTAGACGAAGCACACGGGCTTTTTAACCACCCGTCGGATTTGGGCATGCGTTTAATTGCAGAAAGGTTTTTTGACGTTACGTTAAACGACCTTATAGCTATAATAAACGGCTAAATCAACAAAGCTTTACGTAAAAAATAAATATAATTATTTATAATTAAAATCTTAAATCGTTTAATTTTATTGACAAAGCTATGTTTTAGTTATAAAATAATATGGATAGATAAAAATTAAGGAGAATTTTCTTATGAATAAGAAGTCAATCAAAGATATTGAAGTAAAAGGCAAAAAATGTCTTGTTAGATGCGATTTTAACGTTCCTATGAAGGACGGCGTTATCACTGACGAAAACCGTATCAACGGCGCACTTCCCACCATTAAGTATTTGATGGATAACGGTGCAAAGGTTATTTTATGCTCACATATGGGCAAGCCTCACAACGTTTTAACCGAAGGTTTTGGCTTAACCAAAAAGGAAAAGAAGGCTGTTGAAAAGTTACCAGTAGAAGAACAAGCAGCAGCTAAGGCTGAATATTTAAAGAAGGCTGAAAAGGATAAAGTTAAATACTCTCTCGCGCCGGTTGCTAAGAGATTATCTGAAAAATTAGGTGTAGAAGTTAAGTTTGCATCCGACGTTGTTGGCGCAACTGCTAACGCTCTCGCAAAAGATCTTAAAGAGGGTGAAGTTATGCTTTTAGAAAACACCCGTTTTGAAGCTGGTGAAGAAAAGCGCGACGAAGAACTTTGTAAAAAACTTGCCGTTTTATGTGATGGTGAGGTTTTTGTTAACGACGCTTTCGGTACTGCACACCGTTCACACGCAACTACCGCTGCTATTGCTGAATACGGCCTTGTTAAAGAAGCAGTTTGTGGTTTCTTAATTGAAAAAGAACTTACCGTTATGGGTGGCGCTCTCGAAGCACCTGAAAGACCTTTCGTAGCAGTATTAGGTGGCGCAAAGGTTGCCGATAAGTTAAACGTTATTTCTAACCTTTTAGAAAAATGCGATAAGTTAGTTATCGGTGGTGGTATGGCGTATACCTTCTTAAAGGCACAAGGTAAAGAAGTTGGTAATTCTTTAGTTGATGATGAAAAGATCGATTATTGTAAAGAAATGCTTGCAAAAGCAGATTCTTTAGGTAAGGAAATTTATCTCCCTATCGATACCGTTGTTGCTGATAGTTTCCCCGATCCTATCGATGCTGAAATCGCTGTAGAAAACGTTGACGTTATCCCTGCAGGTAAAATGGGTCTTGATATCGGCGTTAAAACCGCTAAGTTATATGCAGACGTAGTTAAATCAGCTAAAACCGTTATTTGGAACGGTCCTATGGGCGTGTTTGAAAACCCCATCTTAGCAACGGGTACTATCTCTGTTGCTGAATCTTTAGCAGAAGCTGAAGATGCTACTACTATCATCGGTGGTGGCGATTCCGCTGCAGCAGTTGCTATTTTAGGTTTTGCTGATAAGATGAGCCACATCTCTACCGGTGGTGGTGCTTCGTTAGAACTTTTCGAAGGCAAAAAACTCCCTGGTATTGAATGCTTAAACGTTAAATAGTTTTTAGCGTTTATCAAAAACGTTTATAATAAAAAAACCACTTATCTTTTGATAGGTGGTTTTTTATTTTAAAAAGTTGGGCGGTAGCATATTAATTTGACCATTGACATTTTATTTAGTAAATAGTATAATTATAAAAAAAGTTAAAGGGATTTAAAAACATCATAAAAGGCAAATTTGCGTTTTTAAAGTCCTTATTTAAGGGCTTTTTTGATTAAAAGGGGATTTATGAAAAGGTTTTTTACAAAAATTTTAATATTTATATTATTATTTTCATTAGTTGCAATATCTTTTACTGCTTGTAAAATAGACCTTAAAAAGTATATTTCAAAGGGTAGCGATGGTTTAATGCTTTTGCAATACGAG
>JAGANI010000026.1 GCA_017624285.1 Clostridia bacterium | reverse complement strand
GCCGGTAGCCCAAGCGCCGATAGAAGTATCACCAAAGTATAATACTGATTTAGCGTCTGCGCCTTCTTTAGCAAAGTTTGCAGAGATGGTATGATCGTTACCGTTTAAGGTAATATCAGCAAGAACTGCGTTATCAGTTACTTTGATTTGTTCTGTTACGGTGATATCGCTTAAGAGGTTGATTACGTCACCTGCTTTAGCGTTTGCAAATGCATCAGCTAAAGTTGTGTAGAAGTCTACACTGTATTCACCCTTAATAGATGCTTCAACGGTAAGAGGTGCGTCTAAAGCTTCGTTCATTAACGGGAGAGCTTCTTCAGCAACGTTATCACCATTGCTATTTAAGATACATACGTTGTCGGTATTTTTAATGTAGTTACCGCCTACGTTAATTAAGCTTGCATCAGCAAAGTAGTATACGTCTAACGGACTAGTTGTAGCGTTATCGTTATACATCTTGTTAGCGGTTACGTCTGCCTTAAATGCAACGTTATCAGCAAGTACGGATTGGATATGAACGTATCTGTAAGAATCGCCCTTGAATACGTTACCAGTAATAACGATTTCTGCACCAGCAACAGGTGTAATTTGGATTGCATCGTATTGAACGTTATCAAATACGTTATTTACGATTTCAACCTTACCTGCTAAGCCGATAGCATAGATAGCAGAGAGTTTGCCGTTTGCGTTTGCAACGTCTTTGAAGTTTACGTTAGTTACCTTAGAACCAGCCTTCATGTAAAGTGCGGTGTTGCCAGTAACTTGTTTGCCGTTACCGTCTAAGGTTACGCCTTCTTTAATAGTTAATGCGCCAAGGTCAATTGCGTCTTCTAATAATACGATTGTATCGCCAGCGGTAGAAGCTGCAAATGCTTGTGCAATTGTGTCGTAGAAGAAAGTACCGTTTGCGTTATCGATTCTAGCTTCTTTAACGAGTTTAACGTTATCTACTACGATGATAGAGTAAGCAATATCTCTGTCTGCAAATAAATCTTCAACAGATTTGCCACCTTCTACGGTAGAGTTATCAATAGTTAACTCAGTAACGACATCATTAGAGATATCAACTACCATGTCTTCATTAAAGGTACAGCCGTCGATAGCTACTTCTTCTTGATAGAATCTAATGTAGTTATAATAGCCTTCTTCAAATTCAGTACCGGTCATCGTAACTTTATCAACTTTTGCTGCGAAACTGGTCCAACCAGAGATTACACAGTTATCAATTACGATTTCGCCACCATCGTTACCATCAAAGTGGATACCGTAAACATCACCCTTAATAGTGCTGTTTTTGAACGTTACGATACCATCGGTGTAGCAATAACGGAAACCGTAGTAACCAATCATGGTACAGTTATCAATAACAACGTCTTCAGCATTGATATAACCAGCCCTTTCAGAAGCGTTAGTAAAGTTAAGGTTTTTAACAGTTACGCCGTTAGCGGTTACGCTAAGTTTACCAGTGAAGTTAACAAGACTATCGTTGTTAGAATCAAGTTCACCAATAACGGTTACGTCTTTAACGTTGATTGAAAGGTTTTCAGTATAGTTGCCTGCTAAGATGTAAAGTGTATAGCCTTCGTTAAGAGCTTGAACAGCGTCAGAAATTAAGGTGTAATACTTGTTGCCAATCTTAGCTTGTGCAGCATCGTATACGTTAGCAACGTCGCTACCAACGTAGGTCTTACCTGCAACTACGATAAAGTCAGCCGAGTCACTAACAAACGCTTCGTCAATAGCAGTACCAAACGTACCACCGGTTACGAAACCAACGAGGTCCCTACCATCTGATTGTTGGAAGTAAGATACACTACCAATTGTACCACCAGTAATTGCTGCGTCAAAATCAGTACTTGGTTCAAGATAGATAGCGTTAACGTTACCACCATTTACTTCGATAGAAGCTTTTACGTCTTTAGTGTTTTTATCAGATGCACCGTCACTTGGGTTTTGTAACCAAATAGAGCTTACAGAGCCACCATTTACAGTTACGCTGTTTTCGTTTACGGTGCTGTTTGCAAATTGACGGATACCGTCGTAGTAGTTAGAACCACTTGCAGAAATTTGAGCGTTTTCTACTACAAGGATTGCGTCAGCAGAGGTTGAATTGTTATCAATTGCATAACCGATTTGATTAGATGCAGTTGAAGTGTTAGTAACAACTACGTTATCATCAAGTACTAAAGTACCAGAGTTAGTGATAGTGTTAACTGCATAGCCTGTGCTACCTGCTAAAGTATGGTCGCATGCAATAGTGCCTGCACCATTGATTGTAGTGTTGCCCCTGTTGATGATTACAGAGTATGCTTTAGCTTCGGTAGGTGTACCGGTAATGCTATAACCATTTAAGTTAATGGTGATTTCTTTACCAGCAGGTATTTCTATTGTATTATTAGTAAGTTTAATATTATTAATAATATCAATAGTAGTACCGTTAGCAGCTACGTCAATAGCGTCTTGTAAAGATTGATACTTAACTTCACCAATCTTAGCGTAGTTAGTAATTACGGTATTCATTGCTGCAACTTGGTCGTTTTTAATTTCTACGCCAGTTGCATCGTAGTTAGTCTTATCTGCAGGAATAATACCTTCGATACAATCGATAAAGGTGTTATTTGTAGCAGTGATCTTAACGTCTTTTACGTTAAGTGCTTCTTTATTAGCAACGCCTAAATATTCGAATACGTTGTTTTCAAGAACTAATTCTTCAGCAGTGTCAGACTTAATTAAGCCGTAGCCTTCTTCACCACCGATAATATCTGAACCAGTGATTTCAAACTTACCGTCGTCAAGCCAGATAGCGTATTCGTTATAGGTATTTACGTTTACCGTACAACCGGTAAGTACGCTATCACCACTTAAACGGATACCGTCTACGAAGGTTACGTTAATAAAGGTTGTATCAATATAGTTTTGATACATAAATTCGTTTGCGTGTGAATTATAAGTACCTTCATCTGCAAGAGTGATATTTTTGAAGGTTACACCCTTAATATCAGGTACGCCACCGCCAACGATAGTTAATTTAGCACTAGCATCGCCACCTTCGATAGTAACGGTTAAGTTAGAACCAAAGTCTACGATACCGTGGTGGAAAGAGTTGTTACCATCAGTAGTAACAGGCTCGAAATCAACTTCGCCATAGATTACGAAGGTTACGTGGTCAACGTCGTCTACCTTACCTTGTGCGATAGCATCTTCTAAGGTAGCAAATGCCTTGCCAGCACCTACTTCGTAAGTCTTATGTAAACGAGGAATTACAGTGTAGCCACCGTTTGAATCGGGTGCAATCTTAACGCCATCAGCAGGACCTGCGTATGCAACGCCGTCTTCGATAGGATTGTTTTCGTAAGAACCACCAGCGATTTCAAGCTTACCAGTAGCTGTACCCTGTCTACCGTAAACAGTAGTAATAGTAGTGGTGTTGGAAACCGCAGTGTTGCCAGATTCAACAACGTCAACGGATACGCCACCAATTTGACCATGTTCTTCAGTACCTGCAGCACCGATAGTACCCATTACGATACCTGCTTTGTTGCTGCTAGAACCAGTAGAAGTAATTTCGTTACCGGTAATGGTTGAATCTTCAATACCAAATGAAGTCCAAGTGCTACCAGTTGCGTGACCTACTACGCCACCAACAGAGCCTTTACCTACGATAGTAGAGTTAATTACAGCACTGTTAGTAATAGAAACGTTTGTGAATACAGGGCCGTCGTTTTGAGCGCTATAACCAGCAACGTAACCGAAGAAACCACCAGTCCAGTGACCACCTTCTACGTGAGAGTCAATAAGTGTTACGTTGTTAATAACAACGTCTTTAATAGCATCAACGTAACCAACGATTGCACCAACGCCAATAGTACCAGGGGTATCATTTACGTCGTGCATAATGTTTGCGTTACTAATAGTAAGATCTTTTACTTCAAACTTAGTACCAGTCCAAATTTTGCTAAAGAGCATATCGTTAAGACCAGTAATAGTGAAGTCATTACCATCAATAATAAGAGTGTTAGCACCAGTTGCCGGGTAACTATTGAAGTATACAGGCGTCCAAGTAGTACCGCTTAAATTGATATCTTTAGCGATTTCTACAACAACGGTATCACCTGCAGTTACAGCGTCGTTAAGTGCGTCTTGTAAAGATGCATAATCTTTACCGTTAACGGTTGCAACACGTGTATAAACTTTATATTCACCATTTTCGTATTTAACGAAGTCGGTGTCTGCAACTTTAATATCTAAGCCAGCAGGAGCTTTAATAATAGCGTCGGTTTCAGCTTTAATATCGCCACCGATAGCGTCTAAATCGTTAAATTCTAACGTACCTGCAACGTAAGCGATTGCGCCACCGCTTGCTTGATCAAAGTTGATGAACTTACTATTGCCAGTAAGTGTAACTGAGTCGCTTGCATATTGAACTACAACACCGTATACTTGATCGCCATAACCGCTATAAGAAGCCTTAGCCATATCGACTACAACGTTTTCAAGAACGAGATCTGTATAAGTATTGAATACCCAAACGATATTAAAACCAGCTTTAGGATCGATTACGATATTACCGTTTTTAATTAATACGTTATGAGCGGTATCACGTACTTGGAAAGCTGAAGTTTCAGTACCAGTAGAACCAGTACCTGTGTTAACGGTGTAAGTATGACCGTTAAGGTTAAGCGTCATGTTGTTTTCAACAAAACGAATACCACCGTCTACGATATCTTTATATAAGGTGATAGTTGCGCCTTCAAGCTTATCGTAGTTAGTCTTATGAGGTACAGCATCGTTGATATCGTCAAAGTAACCAAAAGTATTATCGCTATATGCAACGTGGATAGCATATTCTCTAACACCGAAAGTACCGTCAGCTAATTCGCCAAGACCGAAGCCGTCAGCTAAATAGCTATCGTCCATCTTAACGGTGTAAGTACCGCCAGAGATAAACGGCTTATTGATGGTTGAGAAAACTTCACCCTTGAACGTACCGTTAGATACAGATGCTTCAACTGCGCTAGTTGCACCTTGTGAACCACCAACGTATAATACCATAACTTTATAATCGTTAGCGTTAAATTCACCACCGGTTACGTTAAGAACTGCCTTATTTGCGCTAGCGTTAGAGCTTTGGATAATTACACGACCGTGCATTTCACCACCGCTGATATTTAACGTACCAGTATTAGTGGTAGAGTTTGCAAAGATACGGATCGCTTGTTTTTCACTAGAGATAACACCACCTTCAACGTTAACTACTACGTCGCCCATATTACCGTTGGTTACACCGTCGATTGCGTAAGCGATTAAGCAGTTAGAAGATAAGTTTTCAATCTTACCTGCTTTTACAGTTAATATTGAGCCAGGTGCTGTTTCAACAGTGTTAAATGCATCACTATTGTTAGTACCAGTATATTTATAAGATAAAGTACCTGCTTTAGTAGCACTACTATCATCAATAGTTAAGTTACCATAATTTAAGATTAATGCGTACTTACTATCTTCAGCAGTAACCATTGATACCTTTTTGCCGTTAAGGTCTAAGGTAATAACCTTATCTTCAGCAACGGTTAAAATATCGTTAACAGCTACGTCCCTTAAAACAACAACGGTAGCACCGTTAGATGCTGCATCTATTGCTTGTTGTAAAGTAAGGTAAATATCGCTACCAACTTTTGCAACCATATCAGTAGAAGAAATTTCTTGACCGTTTGCGGTTGCAGTTACGTTTTCTAAGGTTACGTTAGTAATAGTGCTTGATTCACCATTACCTGCAATATAACCCATGCAGTAATCATTATAAGATTCAATAACAACGTCTTTTGCAGATACGTTGCTTACAACGTTATTATATTGTAATAAACCTACAATTGCGCCAGCACCACCAGAAGCACTGGTAATTTTTACGTTTTCAACTGAACAGTTGTCGATTACAGTAGCACCTTCACCAGCGTAACCAATGATACCACCTACGCTCCAGTAACCACCCCAAATCAAGCAACCGTTAACAGTACCGATAACGCTACTGTTATAAATCTTATTATAACCGTAACCAACGATACCACCAACAAATCTATTAGCTACAATATAAACGCTACCAGTTACGTGAACGTTGTCAATAGTTGAAACTCTTGCATCACCTACAACACCGCCTACGTAATCACTGCCAAGCGAATAAATATATACGTTATTTAAGGTAAGATTTTGAACCTTTGCATTGTTGCCAATTGCTGAGAATAAACCTAGCTTATGAGTATTGCTGGTTGAATAAATGTGAAGATTAGATATGGTGTAACCTTTACCATCGAAAACACCATTAAATATGGTAGTAGCACCGATAGGTGTCCATTCTTCATCTTCAAGATCGATGTTGTCAGTAAGTACAACGTATTTATCTTTATAAGCATTACCATTATTAACACTATCTCTAAACCATTTAAGATCTAAAACATTATTAATAACGTAAGGATTACTTTCTGTACCTAAACCATCTAAGCCATAAACAACACCATCTGCCGTATAGCCGTTTTTATCTAACGTAGCACCGTTAGGTACAACAACGTTTTCAGTAGTGTTATAAAGTAAAACGATATTACTATTAGAAGTCATAAACGGCTTAGCTTCAGTAACGGTTGTATAGATCTTGCCATCTACAACTACACCACAACTGCCGTTATCGTTTACGCAAGTTAATGCTTTAACTTCATCTACGCTAGCGTTTATAGTAGTACCGTTAGGAGCACCGTCTAAATCGAGTTCAAATACGCCTGTAGTAGAATAAGTATTGCCTTCAAGCGTTACGCTTTCACCATATGTAAGTACGATTGCAGGTTTATTGTTAACTTCACTAAAATCAACGTTTTTAACGGTTAAATCAGTGGTTTTAGCAGCGCCTTCTGCATACATTTTGATACCACGGATCTTGTCATCACCTATAGTTTGTGAAGAGAACTTACCACCGTTTACGGTTACGTTTACGTCGCCGTATGCCCAGAGACCGTATTTTTCGTGTGATTTATAGAAAGTACAGTTGTTATAAGTAACTACGCCAGAAGATGCGTAAGCACCGTTGATAAAGGTACAATCGGTGTAGTTAACTTCAACTACGTCGTAAATACCGAAAGCAACGTTCATAAAACCAGCGTTGTTCATAAACGCACCGTAAGACTTGCTTAATTTTAACGATTCAAAAGAAACCTTTTTACCAGTTGCGGTAATATAGCCTTGAACTTCGAGATAAATTTCAGCATCAGCAGAAGTACCTACGAAGTTAATGCTGTCGTAATTACCAGTTAAGGAAGATTTTAAGGTTACCTTTTCGCTAAGCGTAACGGTTACGTCACCAGTTAAGGTTTTAGCGTAAGCCATTGCTTTATCAAAGTTAGTATAACCTACACCGTTTACGAAGAACGAGCAAGTTAAAACTTCTTGACCGTTTACTACTTCAATCTCAGCCTTTTCTGTTTCAGCAGCCGTAATTAAGGTATCGTTTACCTTTGCACCCGTTGCAGCGCTATCAGCGTAAATAGTACAATTGCTAATAGAAGTGTTTGCATCGGTTGATAAAGTTAACGATTCTTTAAAGCGGATTTCACCTTCAGTACAGTTAGAAAGGTTAAGAATAGAATTTTCAATAACAACGTCGCCTTGTTTAAGTGTTAACGCACGTCCGTCAGCGCCATTAATATCTATGGTAGAATTTTTAATAGTGAGCGCAGTTTGGTTAATTGCGTTTGCACCACCTTGGATATCAAGGTCAACGTAATTTAATAAGGTAGTACCGTCAAGCATACCGATCTTAGCGTTGGTGAAAGAAAGTTCAACAGGATCGCCTGCAGTACCTACGATATTAATTTTGCCTTCAGCAGCTTTGTGCGCTTTAATTACGCCACCAGCAGAAGCGTTATCGTTAGCAACGATAATCGAGCCGCCGTTGATGTTAAGCGTGCTTGCATTGTATACGTATAATACGGCGTATGCGGAAGAATAACCATCACCGTATAAGTTAACGTTATTTAAGTTAAGAGTTGCGGAATTTGAATAATTACCGATACCGATAATGCAATCACCAGCAGCTACGCAACCAGTAATGCAAATGCTACCATTTCTAATAGTGTTATCACCTAAGAAGTCGTTGCCACCAACGGTTAAGGTTAAAGTTTTACCGTTAAGATTGATGTCAGCATCAGTAGCGCTTACTGCACCGGTAGCAATAATATCGTTTTGTAATCTAGCAATTTTGCCGTCAGCTAATACGTCGATAAGTTCGTCGTAAGTAGTTACGACAACTTCGCCGTTAACAACTGTACCAGCAGGAACAATTACGCTAGCCTTTTCAGCCACGCATAAAGGTGCGCCTTCGGTAAGAGTACCAGCAGTAATGTTAACGATAGCGTCGTTATACATTTCATCAATACCGTCAACGCCGTCACCCATAGCAACTACGTTTGCACAACCCTTAGCGCTGTGGATATTAACGAGTTCGTCACTGATAACGATTGCACCGCCAGTCATGTTGAATACAGGTGCTTCAGCAGTAGCGGATCTCTTATACATCCAAACGCCGTAAGCCCAACCCATGCTAGGATCTTTATCGGTAGCAGTAGGATTGCTTACTGAAATAGTACCACTTTCTAAAGTTAAAGTACCTTCAAGTTGAACGGCAACGCTACAAGCAACAAGTTTACCACCGCCAACGCTGTCTCTAATAGTGAGTCCACCACCAGCTCTAACAGCAATAGCAGCAACGGATAAACCGTTGTCATCAATATATTGACCGATAGTTTTACCGTTAAGGTCTAAAACAAGGTGTTTACCTGCTTCTACCTTAAGGGTTGCAGGGTTACCACTGTTGTAAGCGTTACTCCAAGTAGTGTTTTTAAGTACGGTAATGTTACCACCTGCTGCAAACGCTTCTTGTAAAGATTCGTAATATACGTCGTCAGATTTTGCAACGTAAACGATAGTCTCTACGTCGTCAACGTTTTCATCAGGAACGTAACTCATTAAGGTATCAAAATTATCCGTACCGAAAGCAGTACTAAAGTTACCTGCGGTAACAACGGTATTAGTATTACCCGAAACAGCAGTAGAAGTACCAGTAAACTTACCACCGTTAATTGTTAATGAATCACTATTTATAGCATATACAGCGCTACCATTAGCAGGAACTGCATCTACAGGATAGTTCATTACAAACGTACCGTCTTTAATAGTCATGTCACCGTCAGAAACGTAAACTACGTGACAAGACGTATCAACAGTACCAGTAGGCATAAAGATACCATTGTTAACGACAGTAGTACCACCCCATTGACCAATAGCGCCGAAACCTTTATCTACGGTTGCGTTATTGATGGTTAAGTTACCACCGTTGTTTTGAATTGCGTAAGAAACAACGCTACCACCTAAATGGTTACCAGTACGGAAAGTACCACCATTGATGGTTGCCACACCTTGGCTACGGTTATTAACAGCTGCTACCTTACCTTGGAAAGTACCACCGTTAATGATAAGTTCCGCACAGTTAAAGATTGCAGCACCACCGTTAGCGTCTTGCGCAACGTATGCACCACTTTCAACGATTAACTTTGCGCCAGCAACAGTGCCGTCTACGCTTGAGCCGTCGTAACCGTTATAGATACCACGGGAAACAATAGAACCTGTGCTTTCGCTGTTTTTAAGTGTAAGGACACCCTTGTTGTTAATCGCATAGATGTGATTACCCGCTGAATCAGCAACGGTTAAGCTGTAACCGTTAAGATCAAGCGATACGGTTTTGCCCGAAGGAACTTCTACCGTGTTATTAAGCACGATGTCGTTTCTAAGAGCGTAGTCCCCACCACCACTAAATGCATTGGTTAATTCCAACTCAGTACCAACGGTAGACGCTGATGCTGCTTTTGCAGTCGGGCTAACCAAAGTGGTGATGCCTGTAACAAACATTACCATTGCAGTAACGAGTGTTAAGGTTAAACATAATAGCCTTTTCTTCATCTTTCAATCTCCTTTTTAAGTTTTGAAGAAACTTCATTTTCTATATATTTGAATTCATCTATTCTTTTTATAAAAAGAAATAGACAAATCTGTAACGCAATTATAAACCCTTTTTTTCAAAATGTAAAGGATTTTTTAATGATTTTATTAATTATATCAATTTATTTTAACAAATTTAATAAAAAATAGTATAATTTACCCAAAAAATAGCAATAATTACTATAATAAAATAAAAAAACGGAATTTTTGGTTGTTTTATCAACAAAATTTGTTAAAAAACGACAAACTATCCAATTTTATTGATTTATTTACGTAATAATGTATTGCATAAGCAAACATTATTTGGCAACAAAAAACCCAAAAAATTGAATAATACAAAACATTATCAAATAATCCCCCATAGACTGTGTAACCATCAAAATAACGCCAAAGCCTTAGCGCTGTAAGTAATTTATGGCGGTTTTTATTTTTTATGTATAGACGTGATAACTTTTAATTGACAAGCTTCGCGATAAAATGGCTAATTAAGCGCAAAAAATGTCAAAAAAAACGACAACGTTATTAAAAAAAGCAAACCATTAGTGAGCAATAAACCCTATAACGAAATAGAGAACTCTTCTAAAAAAAATAAAAAAATGCCCCCGATAAGTAGGCTTTCGTTTAGTAATTAATGCACCGTAAAATTTAATTTTTCAACCCAATCCCCCTATACTAAACGTACACCGTAAAATAGCGCAAATTAACGATGATATTATCGACAAAATTATACCACTCTATATATAGAGTTGTCAAGTATTTATTCAACAAATAGAGTAAACTATAAATATGAAAATATTTGCTGAAAGATTTTTAGAATTAAGAAAAGAAAAAAAGTTAAGCCAGTACGACGTAGCTACTTCCTTGCAAGTAAGCCCCTCTGTAGTGTGTTATTGGGAAACCGACCGCACAGAGCCTACTGCGCCAAATATTGTCAAAATTGCGGAGTTTTTTAACGTAAGTACCGACTATCTTTTAGGACTTAAGGACGAGTAGTTTTATACTCTTTTATTGCTTAAAAAATAAACAAAATTACCTCCGTTAAGGGGTGTTTTGATATTTTGACGTTAAATTAACCCAAAAAATAATTACGCTTACTTTAATCTAAGCGTTATTAAACATAAAAATTACGCAAAAAAACGACCCCGTAACGGGGTCGATTTTATTATAATAAATCAAAAAACAAAAATATTATTCCGGCTTTTTGTCAAAGTCTAAAGTTAAATCGTAATCGCCAAGTTTATTAACCTTAAAGCCGTTTTTCTTGTATTCTTCATAATCAAAAGCCTCAAGTTCGTCGATAGCAAGTTTATGGAATTCGTAAAAATTATGCCACCACTCCCAACCAGAGCCAAGTTCGTTTGACAGATAAGCGTCAGCAATATCACAAGCCGTTTGTGGCGCTACGTAAAAAGCACCCATTGCAAGTACGTTTACCCCGTTGCCCGTTATAGCCCTAGTTGCCGCAGGTAAACTTTCGACCACGCCAGCGTGTACGTGTGGACATTTGCTTGCTGCAATATGAATACCCATACCCGTACCACAAAATAACAATGCTCTTTCGTAATTACCTTCGGAAATTTCAGCACCAACGCGTAACCCTACCCTATGAAACATTAGGTCAGTATCATTTGGGTCGCTATCTTTTTTTACGCCTAAATCAAGGATTTTCCAACCTTTTTTTGTTAAATGCTCTACAACAACTTCTTTTAACGGAAAACCTGCAAAATCTGCGCCAACTACCAAGTACTTATCTTTAACTTTTTTCATAATAATCTCCTAAATTTATATAAAAATAATAATTTTTTATATTATACCACAGCAAAAAGACTGTGTCAATACACAATTTTTTACTTTAATCGCCGTTTATTGTTGAAACAATATAATATGTTTAAATAAAATATTATCGATTTAATCAATAGTTTTGAAAAAAGCATTGAATAACAACCTTTAATGATGTAAAATTAAATTAATTTTAACCTTGCTATAAAAGGATATTAAGTTATGGAAATTTTAAAATTTGATACAACCGTAAAAGGCAAACCATTTAAAATGCTTAATGCAACCAACGGTGGCCCATGGCATAACAGAAAGGCAACGGCATTGATACTTAGCAATTTTGAGGACTATAAAAAGGCACGTATACCATATGCGCGTAATCATGATATGGGTTGTACACCATGCTACGGGGGTCCGTATGCACACGATATAACTAAAATATACCGTAATTTTGATGCTGACGAAACTTTGCCATCGTCATACGATTTTGCCTGCACGGACGAATCCGTTTTAACAACACTTGACGCAGGTACGGAAACTTTTTTCCGTCTTGGTGAATCTGCCGAGTCAATTATTACGCCACACGCTCTTATCCCACCAAAAGACTTTGAAAAATGGGCACGTATTGCCGAGCATATTATTAGACATTATAACGAAGGCTGGGCAAACGGATACAACCTAAATATTACTTACTGGGAAATTTGGAATGAACCCGACTTAAGATACGAAGACGAAACCAAAGGTTTTTGGTGTGGTCCTACTGAAACTTTTTTTGATTTTTACGCCATAGTTGCAAAGCATTTAAAGTCGTGCTTCCCTAACCTAAAAATTGGTGGTCCATCGCTAGCACACGACACTGTCTGGGCAAAACGCTTTTTACAAGAAATGAAAGACCGTAACGTACCAATAGACTTTTTTAGCTGGCATTGTTACGCCACCGACCCTACCCCTTTAATTGAAAGAGCCGAAAAGGTACGCTCGTTGCTAGATTTATTTGGGTATAAAAATGCAGAAAGCATTTGCAACGAGTGGAATTACGTTAGTGATTGGGGTGAAGGTTTTTGCAAGGACGTTATGACTATACACGGTATAAAAGGTGCACTATTTACTATGGCTTGTATTTGCGAATCGCAAAAAAGCGATGCCGTTGATATGCTTATGTATTATAGCACAGAGCCATCGCATTTTTGTGGTGCTTTTGACTACTATAGTTATAAACCCCTTAAAGGCTACTACCCACTTATGTGGTATGGTAAATTTTACGATATGGTTAAATACGTACCACCTACAAATAACGTACAAGATATTTATACGCTTTGTGGCGTCGATGATAATGGAAAAATTACGTGTATAATCAACCACTATTCTAATAATGACGAAACGCCTGAAAAAACCATTAAACTTGATTTTGGCAAACAATGTACCTTTGATGTATACATGCTTGACGACAAGCATGATGGTGAATTTATCGGTAGGGTAAACGATACAACGTTTACTTTAAAATGCCGATCTTGTATTTTACTTAAAGAAGTCACTTGTTAATCATTTTTTGTCACAATTTTAGACATACGTACCCTTTATTTTTAAAAAACCTTGTTAATACTATATAAAATTAGTTATTAATCTCCATAAAACACAAAGATATAAAAACAATAAAAACTAGCCCCCGTTGGGGGGCTATTTGTTATTTTATAATAAAATCTACAATAGGTGTAACGTATTTTAAAGAGTGTGGATGATGCCCACAACCCTTTTTAAGTATATATTTTACGTCTTGTTTTAACTTAGTGGCTTTGTCTATCATAATCTGCCCGTTTTCGGAAAACGGAACTATTTCATCACTATCACCAGCGACTATAAACGTAGGTATATTATATGTAAAAAACTCATCTAAATGGTCGATAGGGCTATCACAAAAAGCGTCTAAATCCACAATGTTATACTCTTTAATAAACTGCTTTTGCTCGTTACTACCATTTTTGGGCCAACTTTTTAAATTAAGTACAGGAGCATCTAAATAAATTTTATTAACGCGTTTTGGATAAGTTAAGGCATAATTAAATGCATACAAACCACCACGGCTAAAGCCAAAAAGATAGGGCTTACTATCTAGCATGGGGAATTTTTTTAATAACACGTCGTGGAAATTTGCCATAAGCTTTACTGCGCGCTTACTACCATACATATCGTTAATTTGATAATACACGCGCGTATACCCCATATCTAAAAGCGACCTTTCAGCCTGATCGAACGCAAAAAAGAACTCCGTCTTCCAAATCCATTTACCATTTGGGTTATCGGGAATAATAACCGTAGCTTTAAAATCGTTTACTTCAAATTCAAAAGTCTGCATAGTTACTCCTATTGTGTATGGGTTTTTAAGTTTTAAAAAAGCATTAAACGTAATCTTTTAGCAAAACGAACCTGGACGGGGTGTGAAATTTACCACGCATCATAGGATTTAGCGCATATAAAAGTTGGTCTTTGCCAATGTATTTGCCACCGTCGGTATCTATGCGGTATGCATTAAAGAATACCTCACCACTACCTGTAAAAATTTTATCTTTTTCAAACTTTACGGTCGCAACGTAACCGTCGCTTAATAAAGTTACACTTGTATGTAAAAAATTGTCTTTTATAAAATCAAGCCCTAATACGGGTCCGTTTTCATCCTCACCTTTATAGGTCATCTTAGCAAGCATTATATCACCTAGTGGGTTAATTTCAATCTCGTAATACTCCTTACGATTTACGTCACTACCGATTAAAATTTCACATATATCACCGTCGGAGTGAAGCTTATTATACCCCTTATAAGGACAATAATTTTTACAGTTTTTGGCATTAAACACAAAAGTTAAAACGCCGTTTTCTTCTTCAATTTTGACGGTTGTAATATTATCTAAAACTTCTTTGCCAGTACGACAATCTTTTAAAACGTATTCCATAACTTCTCCTAAAATTCTTTAAATTGTGTTTTATAAATGTATAAACAAACCAATTATCAATAGATGCAGTGGGTAGTAGACATAAAAAAACCACTTCATAAATTTATTAATCTTATCGCTTTTGCCCCTTTTACCATTATAAGCCATTATGATAGGTATTGATAAAATAACTGCCATTTGCAAAACGCCGTAAAGTTTATCTAAAGTAAAAAAGTACACGATAGAATATATAGCGACGTAAAAAACCATCCAAAAAATTTGGTTTTTAATTTTACCCCTGTTTGACCCAAAAGCAAGCACACAAAGGCTTGCAATACAACTCCAATCACTTGGAAAACTTATCAAACAAATTAGTAAGATAAGCAAAATTTTTACTAACGGTTTTAGTTTTTGGCTATTAGACAATCTAAGCATTACTAAACCCCATGCTAGCGACCACATAACGCTGGTTTGGTTTAATATATTACCGTAATAAAACGGTATAAACGATTTAGCATCAATAAAACTGGTTGAAGAAAAAACGTATGCAAAATGCGATATAATAGCAAATATAAATAAACGTAAGGTGTATTTATTAACGTTTTTCGTGTAATAAAAACCTTCAGCTATAAAATAGCACATAATAGGACAAGTGATCCTACCAATAACGTGTAGAAAAATTGCCACTACGCTTGTAGAATATCCCGGAAAAACCGCCCAAGCAATATGGTCGATAGTCATGGCTATTATTGCAATAAGTTTTATTGCGTTTGAAGTCAATACTTTTTTCATTTCTTTTAATAAAACCAGCTTTTTAGAAGGTGAATTTATCCCTTTCTTCCAGCCCTAAGGCGTCAATCGCCCTATCAAAATTTTTACTAAGTGGTAAAAATCTATTGGGATGATGGCAATCCGTACCCAAATAAAACTTGCATTTAGATTCCTTTGCAATATGGAACATTTTTAACACGGTGGCTTCATCCTCGTCAAGATGAATAACGTCGCCACCATTTAACTCGATACCTACCCCTACTTTTTGCGCTTTTTTGAATACTTTATACATATCGTCGGTAGAGATTAACGATAAAATTTCAAGATTCTTTTCCCTTGTGTCGCCCATTAGATCACACGCCAAATGCGCCAAACCTATTTTATTAAAGGGTAAATCCATATCTAAAACGGCAAGTGTCCTTTGCGCCCAAAGTTTTGCTATACGTTTTGGGTTATTATAATCATCATCAGATATAGTAAAACCCTTCATATGTAAGTGCGTGGTAGGTATTATAACAAAATCGAACGCATCAAAACGACTTTTTGAAATACCCAACTTACAATTTTTATCAAGCTCAGTTTCAGCACCAAAGTAAAACTTTACGCCGTCAACCTGTGGCAATGGCAATATTTTAGATATCTGCGTATATTTATGGTAATCTTTATACCAATCGGAAGCCCCGGGGATATTTTCATCCCAAAAATGGTCGGTAACACAAACTTTATTTAATCCATTTTGTTTAGCGTACTCTAAAATAGCCGTCGGGTTTTGCAACGGGTCGCTTGAACAATTAGATAAATACGTGTGTATGTGAAAATCATGATCATATTTAAAACGCATAAACCCTGCCTACCTTTTTTATATTTTATATCAATGCAATAAGCGCATTGACGTCTATCTCGGTTGTAGCAAACGAGGTAACTAGTCTTACAACCTTTTTATCTTTAAACCAGTATTTAAGATCGAATTCCGTATTAATTTTTGATAAAACATCCTCTTCTAACACACAAAAAACGACGTTACTCTCTACTGGTAAATAAATTTTTATACCTTTTTCTATAAATTTTTTCTCAAGTAATTTTGCCATTTTATTTGCGTTATCAAAATTGCTTATCCACCTATCGCCATCAAATAAACTTAGCATTTGTGCGCCCAAAAACTTAGACTTATCAAAGTGTTGCATAGATTGTTTTAAAATATACTCGCCCGCAATTAGTTGATTGCTTTTGGTAAACACGACTGCTTCGCCAAACATAGCGCCAGCCTTAGTACCACCCACGGTAAAAACGTCAACACCCGTTTTAGCCATCATTTGCCTTAAATCAACTTTAAGCGTAGCAAGTGCCGACCCAAGCCTTGCACCGTCAATAAAAACCTTCATGCCATGCTTGTGCGCGTAAGTTGTAATTGCTGTAATTTCTTCCAAAGTATAAACAGCGCCTAACTCTGTTGGTTGCGTTATTGCAATAACTTGTGGAATATATTGGTGGCTTGCATGCTCTATCAGTAAAGATTCAACCATATCAGAGTTAATCTTGCCATCTTGCGTTGGTATAGATAAAATTTTATTGCCAAGGTTGTATTCTAAAGCGCCACACTCGTAAGTGTTGATATGCGTTTGTTCAGCACAGATAACCGTACCGTAACTAGAAAGCATCCCTTTAAGCGCAATAATATTTGCCGCAGTGCCGTTTATCGTATATAAAACGTCTATTTTTTCATCAAAAAACGACTGTAAATACTCGGTCGCCTTTTTAGTAAAACTATCGTGGCCAACCTTTCCGTCAACTGCCTCATCATTAATTTTAACGATATTTTGTAAAACAATGGGGTCAATATTATTCCACACCTCACCGCGAAAATCTTTTTTAGTCATACGTACTCCATTTTAAATATTCTCTTGCCTAAGTTATATCATAACCACTACTTAGTGTCAAGTGAATACTTAAATAGCACTTTAAGCAATTTTTATTAAAGAATAATAACTACTTTGAAACTTCCGTCAATAACAAAAAACACCAAAAGGGGGGGCATAGTGGTTTTTAAGAAAATAAAAGACTAACGAAGTTTTCGTTAGTCTTTTCATTTTTGTATTGTAAATTAAATACCCCTAGCACTATTTATATTTTACCACCAAAATAATAAAAACATCAATGCATCTATAAAAAACCACCTATTTAATATGTAAAATAGTCTTTTTTACTCGGTCGGATATTTTTACCTTATCTACCCCAAAAATAGTAGTATATAGCGTATCGTTAATCGGCTTTTTCCAATAATCGGGGATTGAATTAATCCCATTTGCCATACCTAATATAGAGCCAACAGTCGCGCCGTTACAATCGGTATCATACCCTGTTTCTACTGCCATGCAAATAGATTTTCCATAATCGCCTTTACCATACAACAATGAAGCCACTACGACCATCGCGTTTGATATCGTATGACACCAACCATGCTCGGTATATTCGTCATATTTATTATGAATCATATCAAAGCATTTTTTCTGCGAAACTTTCGACCTAAATGCTTCCACTACGGACATTATAGATTCATATAAGCGAGAAGTGTGTGGGATTTGGGCAAGTCCACCAAAAACAATTTGTTCAATATCGTTTGTTGTTGCTGCAACCGCTAGCATTGCCGCCACGAACATTTCACCGTAAATGCCGTTTTTAACGTGCGAAATAGAAGCATCACGCCACGCCATTTCCGCAGCAAGTTCAGGATTGCCGGGGTTGATATAACCAAAATAATCGCCCCTAATTTGCGCGCCAATCCACTCACGATACGGATTTTTATAAACAGCTGAATCTGGAGGATAAAATCCCTTTACAAAATTACAGTAAGCAACGCGTTCTGCCGTACAATAAGAGTCTTTACCTTGATATTTTAACCAAACCTTAGCAACGTCAAAAGGTGTAAAATCCCTACCAACGGTGTCTATTAATTCTTGTGCAAGCACCACGTAGTTAGTATCGTCGTCTACTGGCATACCGTCAATCTCGTCAGCATAACACCTACCGTTAAACCCAAATTTATATTTACTAAACGTTTCATCACTTAAATCACTTTTATAAATATACCTATGCATGGGATAGTTGCCGGTTTCTTTTAAAAATGGAATAAGTTCATTTGTGCGAATACATTCAACGGTTTTGCCAAGCATACAACCACAAATCCTGCCAACCCATGCCCCGTGAATTTTATCTTCTAACTTGTTTTTATCAAACGTATAAGCGGTATTCGTCCTTTTTCTAAGTCCTTTAATCTGCTCAAGATCTGATGGCTCGATATAAGCGTATCCTTCCTTTTGTTTAGCTGAAGTTATAATTTCAAACAGTACGTCCCCCATCATTTTTTTAAATTCGCTTTTAGGAAGTCTTGAAATTGCTGAAAAAACCTCGCCGTATCTTTCAATATCTAAACCTTCTTCTATAGATTGTTGATACTCGATTTGTAAGTTAGAAGAGTAAAACTCCCAATCGTGTATGTTTTGATATTGCGGCTTAATTACCTTGCTTAATTGCATTTCTTCAACGATACGGTTATCATTACCTAATATAAGCGCGTCAAGAGATACGTCAAAATACTTAGAAATAAAAATTATTTTTTCTAATTCTGGTGTAGCGTTACCACTCTCCCATTTTTGCACAGACTGTTGCGATACGTTTAAAATTTCAGCAAACTGCGCTTGCGTAAGTTTTGCTTCATTTCTCAATTTACTTATTGTATAACCTATATCCATACTATACCTCCAGCACGTTATAATTACATTATACTATTGTAAAATACAAATTTCAAGCAACCTTGATTTGATTTTTACACAACCACTAGTTGTTTTTACGTGATAAAGACCAAACAATTAACCCATATTACGTTATAAAAAATCTAACAACAAAAAAGACCATCTATTGATAGTCTTTTTTGAGTTATCTAAGTATAATTTACCCATAATTATTAACTCCCCTAAAAGGCACTTTGGGGAAACGCTATTTTATTTATCAAACGACGTTACAATATTTTATTTATCATAAAACACTTTTTTTATTGTTTCTAGATACCCGTAACCGTAAAGGTCGTCTGGATGCAGATAACTCGTTTCCGTCCACTCGTTCCAACTGTTTACGGTAATAAGCGGTACGGGAAGTTCTGGGTGGTCGTCTATATATTTTTTAGCGCGCTCAAAAGCCTTCTGCACGTTTTCAGGCGTATTGTCGGTGCATACGTCGTCGTGGAATTGATTGTATCTTGGATTAGAATCCCAACCAAGCGAAACGTGTGGATATGCTGTAAGATTTAATTCCGCTTTGATTTTATCATATTCTTTAAGCGCATTTTCTAATATTTCAGGATAAGGACGATTCATGGGCGTTAAATCACGATACTGATACAAAGATCCGCTACCGAAGCCAACTTCATTTACAAAATCTTTAACTGTTTTCCCGTCTCCAACGTCACAATACGAATAACCTTTACTTTTTATGCACATTTGAAGTTCAAGCCCAGGAAATCCCGCTTCAACAGTCTTTTGCTTAAAATATTCTATAGCGTCCTTTGCTTTATCAAAACCACCAAGCCCACGAATCAAATCGTTAATATTGAAAATCATATATACGGGCTTGCCGTTTATCTTGTAGTAAGACGGATGCTTAAAATACTTTTCTATGGTACGATCTACGATAAAATCAAAAGTCTTTCTGTCCACTGCTCCGTCCCAAACGGGAATTCTTAAATCGGCGTTGCGTTTATCCCACATAGTATTTGCCGTGTGGTTTGCCCACATAAGGTAAAACTTCATTTTATGATTATTTCTCGCCTTCAAAAATCCGTTGTCAAGACATTGTTCTAAAAACGGCTTATTATCATACCAATACCAATCGTAAATAAACACGTTAACTCCGTGAGAAACAGCTGCCTCTATTTCCATTTCCATCACGTATGGATCAGCTTCGTTTACATACCCCCACAAAGGTTTACGAGGCCAAAGATGCCCTTCAAATTTAGGTTGCATCTTCTTTACGGTCTGCCACTCCCCATACCCTTCTTCCCAAAAAATTCTTGCGCGGGGGTCGTCGCCCGTGTAAGACGGCCACACGTATGCCGCAACGTCATATTTTTTCATATTTTCCTCCTATAAAAAAAGATCTTTCGCACATTATAACATGCGCAAAAGACCTTTGCAATTTCAAATATTGACTTACAGGAGTACCGATTTTTGACTTTTTCTATAAGTTAAAGGCGTCTCGCCAAATTTTTGCTCAAACTTTTTAAAAAATTCACCTCTACTTGTAAAACCGCTTTCAAGCAATATCACGTCCACCGTTTTGCGAGTATTAAGCAACAAATCCCGCGCCTTATTTAGCCTACGTTCGCAAAGGTATTGAGAAAAGGTTTTTCCTGCAAGTTGTTTAAATTTTCTTGAAAAATACTCTTTTGAATACGAACATTTTTCCGCAAGCAAACTTTCGGTTAAACGTTCGTCACAATGCTCGTTAATATAATCTAACAAATCTCCGTTTAAGGAAACAACCTCTTCTCCCGTCATATGACGAAAAATTAACGTCAAAAGCATACAAAGCGCCGAGCGTTTCATTGATACGTCGGCAATTTTTTTATGCTTTAATTCATCATCCATTGCTTTAATCAAAAATTCAACCTTTTTTTGTTCTTCTATGGAAAAATGAATTATTTTTTTGCTTTTCGTCGAAAACTTAAACTGACTAAATTCATCAAGTTCAAAGAGCGACATTATTCCCGAATTTTCGCTAATATACTTGTTAAAAAAGGATGGTTTTAGCATAATATCACAATAACATGTATGCTGCTTGGGGTAAATCGCATGAGTTGAATTATAGTCGATTAAAAGCACATCGCCCTTGTGCATCCAATAAGAAATTCCATCCACGTAATTTAATGCTGTGCCGGAAAAGCAATATACCATTTCAACATAGCCGTGCGTGTGCTCATCACAATCTAAGTCGGTTGAAACGCAATTCAAACTATAATCTACACTTAATTCAAATTTATTCTTTTCTTTGTTAAATATCGCTTTCACCGATCTAAACACATCTCCCTATTTTAATATAAGGTTTCCCACGTTTAATAGATTTCCAAATAAAAATTATCACTTTTAACATCAAAATTATACCCTAAAACCATGGATTTTGCAATAGTTTTTATATTATAGTGAGGAATTTACGTAAAAGCTGACCAAGAGCTTTTGCTACACGTTGTCGTCAATGCAAATCTAGTAATAAACAACATAAAAAGACCATCATTCGATGGTCTTTTTTTTAAGTTATCTAAGTATAATTTACCCATAATTATTAACTCCCCTAAAAGGCACTTTGGGGAAACGCTATTTTATTTATCAAACTTCGTTACAATATTTTATTTATCATAAAACACTTTTTTTATTGTTTCTAGATACCCGTAACCGTAAAGATCGTCAGGTTGCAGATAACTACCCTCAGTCCATTCGTTCCAACTATTTACAACTATAAGTGGCGCTTTCATTTCGGTATGCTTATCAACGTAATCCTTGGCAAGTTCAAAGCCTTTTTTAACGTTTTCGGGTGTGTTATCAAGACAACGCCACTCCCAATCCATAGGACCTTTATATCTTGGGGTGTTATCCCAACCGAGAGAAACGTGTGGATAAAACGGTGCTTTTACCGTCTTTTCAACAATATCCCACTCTTTTTTTACGTCTTCTAATATCTCTATATAACTTCTGTTCATATCGGCGTAATCAAAGAAATTGTAGTGCGTAACACCGTCAAAATGAGCCATATTTATAAAATCAAGTATGCTTGTTTTTTCATCAAGCATTATAGCCCTGTATTTAGGACTTCTTATTGTTAAATGGAGTTCTAACCCTGGGAATCCCGCTTTTACAGTTTCATCCCTAAAGTATTGAAGCGCCTCGAGAGTTTCCTTAACGCCACCAAGCCCACGAACAAGATTTTCCGTATCAAAAAGCATATATACTGGTTTTCCGTCAATCTTGTAATAAGATGGATGAGAAAAATATTTTTCAATAGTACGCTTTACGATAAAATCAAAAGTCTTTCTGTCTACTGCACCATCCCAAATAGGAATATTATTGTCTTTTATACTCTTACACCAAAGCGTTGTAGCAGTATGGTTTGCCCACATAAGATAAAATTTTACCTTATCGTTATTACGCGCCTTTAGATATCCGTCATTTAAGCATTGTTCAAGGAAGGGCCTATTATCAAACCAGTACCAGTCATAAATAAAAACGTTAACCCCGTGCGTTGCAGCAGCCTCTATTTCCATTTCCATCACGTATGGATCAGCTTCGTTTACATATCCCCAAACAGGTTTTCTAGGCCACTTATGGTCTTTGTACATTGGTTTTGCGCTCTTAATAGATTCCCACTCACCATAGCCTTCAGTCCAAAACATTTGTGTACGGGGTTCATCACCCGTATATGCAGGCCAAATATATGCTGCAATATCGTATTTTTTCATTGATTAATCTCCTTTATAAAAGTTACCCACATTATAACACGGATAAAACCCTATTTCAAGATTGATTTCAAACGAAAAAAGTATTTATTTTTGATTTTTCCTAAACTGCAACGGCGTGCAACCAACGTGCTCGTAAAACTTTTTAAAAAAGGCGGTTCTGTCCGAAAACCCACACTCATCAATTAGTACGTCAATCGGTTTGTCGCTTTTTAATAATAATTCCTTTGCGCGTTTTATCCTGCAAGTCATCAAGTATTCTGCAGGTGGCACTCCCGTATATTTTTTAAACATACGTGAAAAATGCTCTGCGCTGTATCCACATTTTGTTGCGATTTCTTGAATTGATAAATGATTACAACAATTGCGTTCAATAAAACGAAGAAGTTCGTCGTTTATTGTAAACCTAAATCGTTGATTTTCCGTCATCTTTCTAAAAACAAAACTCAATAATATAGATAACATTGAATGAATAATAAGTTCCCCTGCAGGCAAGTTTTTTGATTGTTCTACTCGTGTCCACTCTAAAATAGTTTCTATTTTTTGTCGTTCTTCCCCATCAAAATGAATAAGTAAATTATCTTTGATTACCATATCCGAAAACACGGCAAAATCACGAAATCTTAACAACAAAAAAATGTCGTTACTTCCCTTTA
The DNA here is from genome assembly GCA_017624285.1 of Clostridia bacterium. Lineage (GTDB taxonomy): Bacteria > Bacillota > Clostridia > Christensenellales > Borkfalkiaceae > UBA11475. Next base: position 3,804 of record JAGANI010000026.1, on the reverse strand, counting down.
GCGTCGCATCTACGTATTCAGGCTTAAGCATAATGTCAACGTATCGAAGATTTTCTAACGGCACTACCGTATGTCGACAGTTATGGTTAATAATAAGCATATCGCCTCCCTTAACGTGATATTCCTTATCATCTACACGATGGATACCACAACCGTTTAAGGTATAAACAATTTCAATAAAGGCGTGCGTATGCTCCTCTTCAATTTGTTTAAGATTTACAAAATTTATAAAATAATTATTATCAAGGTCAAATTCAAAATAATCGTTGCCTTTCTTCTTTATAATGCTCATTTTTACCCTCAATGCTTATAACTAAATTATATCATACCACCTATTAAGTGTCAATAGTCGCATCACGCTAGGTGTGTTTTTGCAAACCCGTATAACAAGCTTAAAAAAACCACAAAAAAGGGCTTACTATTATGGCGCTTACATCCTATCTCGTAGAAATAGCAATACGCCACTTCTCGCATTAACATATTTAGCAAAAAAAAGAACACCCTAAGGCGTTCCTTTTTTGTCTTTCACTTATAAAATAGCTATCATTAAGTTATATTTCATCATATTATAACAACTCTTAATCTTGTCTAGTTGTAAGCAACTTTTCAATTATTTTTTCTTTACACTCTATTGTTGTTGTAGATAAACGCAAAATTTTAATCCCTGCATTTTCAAGTAACCTATCTTTTCTTCTATCCCTCTTTGCTTGACATTCTTCTTTATGCTGACTGCCGTCAACTTCTACAACCATTTCAATTTCTTTATTGAGTTTATTATAAATGACAAAATCACAATGAGTATTTATGTTTGATACAAACTTAATATCTTCTAAATCTGTTAAAGTGTTTATTTTTATAACATATTTCAATGGATAATTAAATTTATATCCTAATGCACCATACTCTCCACTTTTACAAATCTCATCAATAACCGTCGCTATTATATTCTCACTAGAAAAATTAGAAATATTTAAAAGTTCTTTTTTTGTTTTCTCCAATATCGGAGCATAATCATCATACATTAAGTCAAACACAGAAAAAACGTTCGTCTTTAGCACTTTGGTTTCATTGCAATAATACTCATAGTATTTAGATAAATCTCTTAATATTGACCCTTCTTGATTCAACACTTCTTCACTCGCTAAAATATACAACCGCTTTTTTGCTCTCGATATAGCGACATTTATAAGATTTGGATTATTTAAAAAATCAATTTGTTCTTCGTCTTCATAGAATTTAATTTTATTCGCTACAGTAGACATAATAATATAATCTTTTTCTTTGCCTTGAAATTTATGTATCGTATCAATAACATAACCAAGATTTCCAAATCGACTATTTAGTAATTCTATTTGATTATTGTACGGCGCGATAATTCCCGTTTGACTTGTAGGTAATTTTTCTATTATTTCCTTTTCAATAATATCGACTTGTCGTTCATTTGCCCTATTTCTTTCAAAATGAGATCCGTGAGAGATTATCGTTACACCATTTCCTATATTGTGTGGTGTGCGAACAACTAATTCGCCATTGTAAAATCTTTTGTTGCAAAAACCTATGATTTGTGGATCACATCTATAGTGCTCATTCAAAAGAGTTGAAACTATGTTTTTTTCTTTCTTCAATACACAGCTCAAAATACTATTTTTAGCATAATTAAAACAGCTATCTAACTTATATCTTGAAAAAATACTAGTTAAAATCGGCAATAATTGAGATTTAACAACGTGTGGCAATTGCTTTTCATCACCAACCAAAACAACTTTTTTTGCCACAGAAAACGCTATTACAGCACTAATCAAATCAACCTGACTCGATTCGTCAATAATAACACAATCATATAAATAATTTTCACCTGAGCAACTTCGTATTGCGTGAGTTGTGCTATAAATAATGGGGTATTGTTTTGTAAAGGCATCAAAATTCAATCTGTAATCTTTTATAGAAAAAATACCATCATTTAAACCAATATATCTTTCTTGCAAACAAGCCTTGAAAATACTCAATGATAATTCTTTTTGCTCTCCAATTAAATCTACTAACTTATTTGAGTCGATAAAGTTCTGTTTTTCTTGTTTTTCTTTATCAAGTTCTGAAATTTTTACACCATAATATTTATTCTTTAAGTATTCAATAGAATCCTCTTTGTTTTGTGCAATTTCTTTTAATTTTATAATACCGAATCTAAATAAAAATCTTGCTCTATTGAAAAATCCTGTTATTTTTTCTTCTGGCAAGGACTCCAATACTGAAGTTAATTCTAACAACTTGACGCTAGTGTATTTTTTATTTAATAATACTTTAGGTACCTTTCTTTCCTTAATCTGATATTCAGCGTCGTTAATTTCTTTTTCTACTTCATATTCATTTATAAGTTGTACTGCTTTTGCAACATCCAAACTATATTGCAAATATGTATCAACTCCATTATTTGTCTCCATTAAACGACGAGCGCTATTGAATTTATTTGCTTTTCCAATTATTTCTACGGGGATTTGTTCATCGTAAAAAAAGGCTTCTATATTTTTTGCATTTCCTAAAAACGCATTTAAATATCCAAAACCTGTCAATTCGAATTTATCTTTAACATTTCTAGTTGCTTCGTTATTTCCTGAAACTACCGCAACAGCACCGCCTCTAGCAACATAATTTGCCACAATATTACGTATTGTTTCCGTTTTTCCTGTTCCTGGTGGGCCTTGTATAATAGATAAATCTTCTTCTATTGCTCTTTTAATGGCAATTCTTTGTGATGCATTTGTATCAAAAGGATAGATTATTACTTTATTATCTTTAGTCTTACCTAATTTCCCTTGTAAAAACTTTCCTAATATAGAATCTTCCAAAACTGTCAATTTATCTAATTGATTTAAGAGAAAATTATGTCCATCTTCAGTCGGCATCAACACCGCAATTTCCTTTAAATAATTTATTAAATTCTTAATCTCTCTACTTTCGGTAATATCCGAAACGATCTTAATATCGCTTTTTTTAACTAGTTTAGTAAAATTTGTTGCATAAAACAATTTGACATACGTCTCAAATAATAATACTTGCGATAATCCATACATTGGAACTTTATCGCAATAAAGAATCTTTCCCGTCAAATCCAAACTTTTAGGGTTATCAAGGATTTTTAAATCTCTCCAGCTTTTCCAATAAAAAGTATTATTCCCAACATATTTTATTCTACACGCATTGTTTTGCGCCTCAAACCATTGAACCCGCTTAGTAATGTCCTCCCATTCGCTTTTTTCATAATTATATTGAAGTATCAACGTTTTTCTTTCATCTATAATCATTGGTAAATCCTTTACTTTTTATTTAAAATAATTATATCAAAAATTTTAAATTTTTTCAATCGCTTTATATACGCAGTTGTCGATATATTTTTCCGCAACTATCGAATTATAAGTTGCCGTTTCAGTTCATAACCTACTTGTTCTAAAAAATCGTAAAATGACAGCTATAAAACGGAACATTTTTGTCCAACTTTTTGAGCGAATAAATATTCCGTTTTATACGTCTTTATCCAGTTTCTAACGCATAAAAAAGACGAGATTAAATAAATCTCGTCTTTTTTGCTACTTACAGCTTTTTTGTAAGTGCAAGATGGCTGCCTCTCAATGACTCGTACGGAGCAATAAAAATACGCGTTAGCGTGTACCACTATATATTATAGCAAATTGCGTAGTTCCTATTGCGCTAGCAATAGCACAGACGACAATATTTGCAATAGCAAATATTTGTCAGTTTACACCGACGGAGTTGGTGTAATAAAAAAGAGATACCATAAAAGGTGTC
>JAGANI010000025.1 GCA_017624285.1 Clostridia bacterium | reverse complement strand
TTACCCAACACGACTCTGTTGCCACTAGTGAAATTAAGGTTGGTGATAACGATACCCTTTCAGCACTCGTTGCAAAAAGCGTTATGGCAGATTATTTAATACTTTTATCTGATATCGACGGTTTATATACAGCAGATCCAAGGGTCAATAAAGACGCAAAACTTATTTCTGTAGTAAATAAAATAGACGATGATATCATCGCCCTTGCCGGGGGTGAAGGCTCTAACTTAGGCACGGGTGGTATGAGGACTAAACTCCACGCTGGTGAGATATGTATGGGCGCAGGGGTTGATATGGTCATCACTAATGGGGAGCATCCTGAAAACATTTATAAAGTAATTTCTTCAAATAGCGTCGGTACGCTATTTAAATCAAAAAAATAATTTGGGTTTATTATGATTGATTGTATTTTACAAACGGCAAAAGATAACGCTTTAACCGCGTCGCTATTAACTACACAGCAAAAAAACAACGCTTTACGTTTTATGGCGGACGAATTAGAACTTCAAGCAGATTTAATTTTAAGCGCTAATAAAATTGACGTAGATAATGCTACAAACTTATCTTCTGTTATGATTGATAGGCTTTCGCTATCTAGTGCGCGCATAAAAGGTATGGCTGATGGTTTAAGGGAAGTTGCGCTTTTACCAGACCCCGTTGGCAGGGTTTTAGATGAATCTATAAATAAAGCAGGGCTTGATATTAAAAAAATATCCGTGCCGTTTGGGGTAGTTGCCGTTATTTTTGAAAGCCGTCCAAACGTAGCATCCGATACCGCTGGTTTGTGCCTAAAAAGTGGTAACGCTTGTATCCTTAGGGGCGGTAAGGAAAGTTTTAATTCAGTTACGGCAATTGTAAAGGCGCTTAAAGACGGTCTTAAAAAAGCAGGCTTGCCAGACGGTATAATAAATACCGTTTCAGATAAATCTAGGGAGTCGGCTAATCGACTTATGACGGCTAACGGCTACGTTGATTTGCTTATACCAAGAGGTGGTGCAGGTCTTATAAAATCTTGCGTGCAAAACGCCACCGTAAATTGTATCGAGACTGGTACGGGTATTTGCCATATTTACGTGGATAAATCTGCCGATATAGATATGGCGCTTGATATTATCGAAAACGCTAAAACCAGTAGACCTTCCGTTTGTAATGCGGAAGAAGTTTTACTTATCCATACCGATATTAAAAAAGATTTTTTACCTAAACTTTACGATAGGCTAGTTTCAAAAAGGATTGCTACAGGTAAAACCCCTGTGGAATTACGCTTGCACGATAACGTTTACGGCATTATCGACGGTAAAAAGGCGGGGGATAACGACTTTGATACCGAGTTTTTAGATTACGTACTTGCTGTTAAGGCTGTTGACGACGTTGTGGAAGCCGTTAACCATATAGCAAAACACTCTACACACCATAGTGAAGCCGTAATTGCAACAGATAATTTTGTTGCTGAAACTTTTACAAAATCAGTAGATAGCGCTGCCGTGTACGTAAACGCTTCCACAAGATTTACTGATGGTGGGGAATTCGGCTTAGGGTGTGAAATTGGTATTTCAACACAAAAATTACACGCAAGAGGACCTATGGGTCTAAACGAACTTAACACTTATAAGTATATCGTAAAAGGCAACGGTCAAATACGATAAAAGGTGGTTTTATGAGATTTAAATTTGGCTTTATAGGTGCTGGTAATATGGGTGGTACATTGCTTTTATCAGTAGCGCAAAAACTTGGTTTTGGTCAGGTTTGCGCAACAGACCACCATCCTGAAAAATTGCAAACAGCGGTAGACGTATATGGCGTTTTTCCGACGGATAGCAAAACTTTAGCACTTAACTCCGATTTTATAGTAATGGGTGTAAAACCTCAAGTTATGGCAAAAGCCTTTGACGAAATTAAAGAGGAACTTTCCGTTAATAAAGACGCCGTTATTATATCTATGGCGGCAGGTTTATCAACTAGCGATATCGAAGCTTTAGCAGGGGGCAATAGGGCTGTTATTAGGATTATGCCAAATACACCTTGCGCCGTGTCTGAAGGCGTTATATTATATACTGCTAACGATAAGGTCAATGCTGATGCTATTAAAAATTTTGTTTCGGCGTTTACTTTAGCTGGTATTTTAGATAAACTTGACGAGCAAAAAATGGATGCAGGTATGGCGCTTTCTGGTTGTAGTCCTGCTTTTACATATATGTTTGCCGAAGCTTTGGCTGATTCAGCCGTACTTTGCGGTTTGCCTAGGGAAAAAGCCGTTGCGTATACTGCAAAGGTTTTAATAGGCGCAGGTAGGATGATTGAAGAATACGGTCATATTTCCGATCTAAAAGATGCAGTTTGTAGTCCTGGTGGCACTACTATCGAGGGTGTACACGCCTTAGAGCAAGGCGGTATGCGTGGCGTTGTTATGGACGCTGTAAAAAAATCGTTCGAAAAAAGTAAACAACTTAAAAAATAATTTATTTAGGTGAATAATGCTTTTATATTTAATAGTGATATTTATAAGTGCTTGTTTAATTGCTGGTGGCGTTTCACTTTGGTATAACGAAAACTATTTTTTAACCTTTGGTTTAACTT
>JAGANI010000024.1 GCA_017624285.1 Clostridia bacterium | reverse complement strand
AGTTAAAAAACAACCTATCCCCGGGATTATCGATGCTATTTGTGACGTTTTAAAAGATTATGATGGTGATTACGCTATACAAGCGTTTGACCCAAGGTATATAATTAGGCTTAAAAAAATAGCGCCTAACGTTACTAGGGGTATACTTGCTACTTCGGATTTTGCACTTAAAACACCTTTTTTACAAAAGGTTATTTGTAAAAAAATGCTTCTTAACTTTATCGCTAAACCCGATTTTATAAGTTACGACTGGCGTGATTATCCCCTTAAAAAACATAAGGTAAAAAATAAGCGCAAAATCGCTTGGACGTTAATTAACGATAACGATTACCAAAAAGTTAAACCTTTGGTTGATAACGTTATTTATGAAAGTTTTGATATAATTAAATAATTGCCTTTAAGGCAATATGCTACTATGGCTCAGTCGGTAGAGCAGCTGATTCGTAATCAGCAGGTCGGCGGTTCGAGTCCGCCTAGTAGCTCCAATATAAAAGACTATACTTATGTATGGTCTTTTTTTGTTTTTAAATAACCCCCGCCGACCATTGCTTTGCAATGCTAGGTCGGTCGGTGACGCGATTCTTTTGTTTTATCTTTATTATCTACTCAACCAGAATCGCTACTCCGTCACTTCGTTCCTTACGAGTCCGCCTAGTAGCTCCAATAAAAAAGCACACTTTTTGGTGTGCTTTTTTTATTGTGTGATATTTCGCAGAACCGCCATTGACCTGCTGATTTTTTAACGGGTTCCCTGCAAAAGATTTACATAGTAAAGATTTTGTAGGGCTACAATAGGTCGGTCGGTGACGCGATTCTTTTGTTTTATCTTTATTATCTACTCAACTAGAATCGCTACTCCGTCACTTCGTTCCTTACGAGTCCGCTTGAGAACGCTCCAATATAAAAGCACACTTATTGGTGTGCTTTTTTGTTAGTAAAGAGTACTTTTTGCGTTTTATATTTTATTAAAAATGTCCGGTGGGGGTTTGGTTTTTGCCGTGGATCACCACCGTTTTATCTTCTGGGACGTATTCATCTGGAAAATGAATCATAACGTTGGCTTTTTCTAAATTAGATTGCATTTTTTTGACGTCAACCTTACTAAGTGCTAAACCTTTATCTAACGCTAAAGAAACTGCTTCACCAGAAGCTTGACCCGTTAAAATTGCCGGTGGAATAACGCGAACAAGATCCCATCCATAGCCACTTGCCGATATCGACCTACCTGCCGTAATAACGTTATCAAAGCCTGTTTTGATTAAAGAACGATAAGGTACTTCGTACAAGTAGTCTTTATGGTCAAAGTCGTTAATAGCGCAAACGCTATCGTCAAAATGCCTATAGCAATCTTTAACAGAAAAAGTGTAATCGCCGTCAATACGGCAAGTCGTCCTAAACTGTGGCATTGTAGGAAGCGTTATGATATCCCTACTATTTTTAGGGGTTTTACTGATTTTATCTAATAAAACAAGTTGGTTTCTTATTAAATAGTCGGTAACTTCTTCAACGGTAGTACCACTCCATTTAGGTACGTTTGGTGGTTGATTATCGCCGTATAAATTGATACCGCCACCACACTCAGCAGAAATAGCGTAATAAACGTCGTTTTTATCGATGCCCTTTTGTAACCCGTCAAGCGTTAACATTTTTACAAAGTATGAATAAAAATTTTCACCTTTAACAACGGGTACACCCATACGACGGAGTAAATCTGAATCCCCAGTGGTATCAACCAAATATTTACAAGGATATACTTCTAACCCAGACTTGCTATCCGTAACGACGCCTTTAACCACGCCTGCTTCGGTAATAGGCTCTACACCGATACAATCGTATAAAACGTCTACACCACTAGAAACGACTTCGTCTAAAAGTTGAAGCGCAAAGATATTTGGCGAGTAAAACTGCATATATCTATCTTCCGTATAAGACGATGGTTGCCCCTTTTGCCAAGTAGGCGCAATAGTGTTATATGATAACTTTTCACTATCGCGAAGCCATTTTTCAGCAAGACCAAAGATAATTTGCTTGCCCCTGCCGTTACACATCGGCACGAAAAGATTTATTAAACCTATCGTAGCAAGACCACCTAAAAGGTTGGTTTTTTCGATAAGTAAAACAGATTTACCGTTTTTTGCTATGGTTACGGCAGATGCACAACCTGCTACACCGCCACCAACGACGATTGCATCGTAACTTTTTTTAACGTTTAGTTTTTTTGTAAAAGTATATGTATCCATAATTTAATTTTAACACCCTAAAATATCAATGTCAATACCTAAAAAAATTTACTCTTAACTATTTGCTTTTTTTAAATAAAATTGGTGAAGCACCGTAAAAATACTTAAAATGACGGTAAAAATCCGACGTGGAGTTAAAGCCTACTTTTTGCGATACTTCGTTAATAGATAAATCACTTTGTTTTAATAATTTACTTGCAATTTCTACGCGCAATCTATTTTTAAATTTAATTGGCGATACGCCGTAAATTTTAATAAAACGCTTGCGAAGTTGGCTTTCGCTAATCATAAAAAGTTCTGTAAGCCCCTGAACGGGGGTTGGTTTATCGTAATTTAAGTATAAATATTTTGCAACTTCATCCATAAGCGTATCTGTATTTGTATTGTATACATTTAAGTTACTACCAAAAAAATTTTTATTAAAAGTATCGTGTATTTCTAGTAAAAATGATGAAAATTTTAATAAAATACTTTCTACATTTTTAATATTATCGTATGAATAAAACATTGTTTTTACCATATCGCTAAAATACTGATACTCGGTTGCGCTAATTACTGCAGGGAAACCTTTATTAAACGCCATCATTAACGCATTGACGTCTACCCCGATAGTTTTTAAAAGCACGTTTATAGTTTCTACTGAAAAATACATAAAACGGCAACAACAACCACTATCGTCTAGAGAGCGTGAATAGTGCTTTACGTTTGGCGGTATAAAAACAACGTCGCCATCAGACAAAACGTAATGGTTTTTATCCGATAAAAACAACCCTTTACCCCCGTAACATAAGCCGAGTTCGTAGCGATTATGATAATGAATTTTTAAAAAATCTTCTATTTTAGGTAAAACAAAAGTTTTGTCGTCGACGTATAAAGGAGCATCACTTGATACGGGAAGCGGCGCGAACTCCGTTTTGTATAATAACCGTTTATCGGTTGCTTGACTAATTATTTTAACGTTTTTTGAGCGTTTTTGCATTATAAATAGATATTTCTCCTATTGAATTTATTAAAAAAAGTTTATATAATAGTTATAACACATTTTAAATACTAAGTAAATAGTTGGGAGAAAAACTATGCTATTAAGCGCAAAAAATTTAGAAATTAAAGTTGATTTTATTTTAAAAGAGATTACTTCTATTAAAGCATTGGGCATTGAAAGATTAAACTGCCCTGCACCTTTATTTAAAGCCAGTATTTTAAATAAAAACGGGGATAGACATGTTTTTGATGCTTACGATACTACGTTTATAAACAAAAACGATAACGTCGCTACGTACTCGTATTCCGTTAATAAAAACGGCTTTAGTTTTGAAAACCTATCAATTACCGTTACGCTAGACAGTAATTTAGACGATACAGAGTGGTTTATTAGCGTTAATAACGTTAGCGATGATTACGTTTTAGAGTGGGTTATGTTCCCCTACTTAGTGTTGCCAGCATTAAAAAAGAACGAGAATTTTGATAACGGTGGTGAAATTTTATATCCATTTAACGAAGGCGCTATAATTGACGATTTAGATTTTAGACAAAAATCTAGTTTTAAACATAAAGAAATAGTTTACCCGTCAGAAGGCAACTATCCTGTATTCCCTAATATGGTTTTTGCACAATTTATATCCTACCACTTTAACGATGCTGGTTTATATTTTGGCGCGCACGACGTTGACCGTGGGGTAAAAGGTATTGATTTTGTGCCTGATGGCAACGGGGTCGGCATAATTTTACAGCATTTTACCGGTAATAATTTTGGTGATAGTTTTACTTTACCCTACCCGGTAATTATAAGTAAAGTTTCTAGTAATTGGGAAAGCGCTGGTGAAAAATACCGTAATTTTTTTGAAAACAACCTACCTAACGGGGTCAAAAAAATTGATAATAACGATAAAATACCAACCTGGTATAAAGATTTGCCTTTAGTTGTAAGTTACCCAATAAGGGGTAAATTTGATTACGACGTAATGACGCCAAACTCGTTTTACCCATACACAAACGCAATTGATACGATTAATGATATTAAAGCTAAAACAAATGCAAAAATTTTAACTTTACTTATGCATTGGGAAGGCACAGCACCTTGGGCGCCGCCTTACGTTTGGCCACCATACGGGGATTTGGATAATTTTAATAAATTCAGACGTTTATTAAAAGATAACGGCGATCTTTTGGGCGTTTATTGCTCTGGCTTTGGATACACCTTAAAAAGCAATCTGTGCGAAGAATATAATATGGAAGAAACCTATTATAAAGATAATTTATCTAATGGTATGTGCGCTTCTGAAAAAGGTGAAATAAAAAGCGTTATCTGCCAAATACAACGTATAAGTTACGACGTTTGCCCAGCTTCTAATGTTGGACGCGAAATTTTAGACAGCGCTTATAAGCCGTTGTTTGACGCTAACTTAGACTACGTGCAAATACTTGACCAAAACCACGGTGGTGGACAGTACTTGTGCTACTCTAAAAAACATAATCACCCACCTGTACCTGGTGTATGGATGACTAAAAACATGCAAAATATGTTATCTAGTTGGAACGACTTAGCAAATAATACCTTGTTTGGTTGTGAATCTGCCGCAGCAGAGCCTTTTATTGGTAATTTACTATTTAGTGATAACCGTTTTGAACTTAACTGGATGATAGGTAGACCTGTTTCGTTATACTCTTATATTTATCACGAATACGTTAAAAATTTTATGGGCAACCAAGTTTGCAATCCCTTCCATAGCTATGAAGACACGTTTAATTACCGATTGGCGTATTCTTTTATAGCGGGCGACTGTATGACGATAGTTTTATCACCCGATGGAAGCATATTACCTAATTGGGGACATAGAGAGGGTAAAACGGTAGATAAAGATAAAACGCTTGCATTTATAAAAACCTTAACCGATTTTTATAATAACGAAGGCAAAAAATACCTATATAACGCTAAACGTATCCCCGCCAAAAAAATAGATTGCGACACGGTTTGTTTTGACGCATGGGCTTTTAGTGAAAAACCTTCAAACCCAAAAGTATTAACTGCAGCGTATACGGCTGATAATAATAACGTGCAATTTATTTGTAACCCCTTTGATAGCGAAACTGTTTGCAAAGTTGACGGCGTTACTTATAGACTAAAACCTTTATCAATTATTATGATTAACATTTAAAAATGGTCGGCAAAAATGCCGACTATTTTTATAAATAAATTTTAACTGCTATTGACTATCGGTTTTAATTATGGTAAAATTTTTATAGAAAAAACAAGGTGGTTTTATATGCAATACAAAATTTCTAACGGTAACTTAACGGCAACGATTTCCGACGTAGGCGCGGAAGTGATTTCTTTACAAAAAAACGGGTGTGAGTATTTACACGACGGTATCAACTATTGGCAAGGCATCGCACCGATAATGTTCCCCATATGCGGTAGGCTTTTTGGTGGTAAATATACTTATAAAAACAACGAGTATGAAATGATTTTACACGGTTTTGTCCGTAAAGAAGTTTTATCTGTTTTTGACGCTAGTGTTGATAGCATTACGTTTATTTATAAAAGTAGTGATGATAGCAAAAAGATTTACCCCTTTGACTTTGATTTTTTAATTAAACACACTATTGCCGGCGATACTTTAACTACGGATTTTACCGTAATTAATTTATCTGACGACGATTTACCATTTGCGCTTGGTGGTCACCCTGGCTTTAAGCTTCCTATTGAAAACAAGGGTGATTTTACCGACTGCTACGTTGAGTTTGACGAGGCTTGCCCCGCTAAAAAGATTGATTTTACCCCCACCTGCTTTATGACTGGTAACGATACCTTGTTTAGTGGGGAAGATTTAAAAGTTATCCCCTTAAAACACGACCTTTTTGATGACGACGCGATATTTTTATACGATACGTCTAAGGGAATAACGCTTAAATCTAACGCAACCCCCACGACTATTAGGTTAGATTTTAAGGGCTTTAAGTATATAGGGCTTTGGCACGCACCAAAAACGGATGCTAATTACGTTTGTATCGAGCCTTGGACAAGTTGCCCCTCTTACGATAATAAGATAGATGATTTTTCATGCAAAAAGGATATGTTTTATATCAAAAAAGGAGAAAAGTTTAACTTAGGTTACGCTATAACGATTAAATAATTATGGCTGATTTTACATACGAATTTGAAAATAGAAAAACCCCGCTTGAAACTTATGAGTGGGATAACGCCTGGATAGAACAAACTAACACTTTAGATAAAAAACACGTTATGTACGTGGGCGACTCGATTTCTTGTATGACAAGACACGTTGCAACAAAATTATCTAATAACACCCTTTTATTTGATGGCTTTGGCACGAGTAAAGGCGTAGATAACGCATACTTTTTTTCATCACTAAAACTTTTTATCGACCAACAAGTTAGGCGCGATGCAATAATTTTTAACAACGGCTTACACGGTTGGCATTTATCTGATGATGAGTATGAATTTTACTATGAAAAATTAGTTAAAAATCTTTTAGATACTTACCTAGATACACCACTTTTTATAGTACTTACAACAAGTGTTACTGATAAAGAACGTGATGAAATTGTTGCGCGCCGTAATGAAAGGGCATTAAAAATTGCTAAAAAATACAACCTGCCCGTTATAGATTTATTTACAGTATCTAAAGAAAATAAAAATTTAATAACAGACGGCGTACATTTTGAAAACGCCGGGTATGAATTATTTGCTAAAAAAATAATATCTGTTATAAACGACTATATTAAGTAATAAAAACAACGCATAACGTTATGCGTTGTTTTTTTAATATTGTAATTAAAATATAAAATTAATCAATAACCAATATTGTTTTTAAAACATTTTGCGATAAGGCTAAACGGGTAGATGATACTTCTACTAACACAGGGTCATTAAGCGGTGAAACTAAAATAGTTTTAACGTCGTTACCATTATAAAAACCTAACGCTATTAACCTATCTTTATAAGGACTATCTAGTACTTTAACTATTTTAGAAGTTTTACCAACTTTTAATAAATCTAACGTCATATATTATTATACGTTTTATACTATTAAAACGTTAAAAAAAGACCGTAAACACGGTCTTTTTAATTTAATTAATAGTTTTGGTGTATTTAAGTAAGCCACCTGCTTTTAATATTTGTTGCTGACGCTCTGTAAAGGCGCAATTTAACTTAATTTTAGCACCCGTTACGGTATTAACTAAATACATAGCGCCTGATTTTAAGCCATCAAACACGTTGGTTAACACTAATTTATCGTCCATATTTAACGTATCGTAATCTTCAGGATTATCAAAAGTAAGTGGAATAATGCCAGCGTTAATTAAGTTAGCGATATGGATACGCGCAAAACTTTTTGCAACGACTGCCCTAACGCCTAAATATAACGGAACTAAAGCAGCATGTTCTCTTGAAGAACCTTGACCGTAGTTTATACCACCTATTATTATGCTAGAACCTGCTTTTATAGCACGTTCAGCAAAAGTTTCGTCACAAACTGCAAAGCAAAACTTAGATAAATATGGAATATTAGATCTATAAGGTAGTATCTTTGCGCCTGCCGGCATAATATGGTCGGTAGTGATGTTGTCGCCAACCTTTAACGTTAAGTTAACGTTAATTTGGTCTTGTAATGGAGCGCCTTCCGGGAAAGGTTTAATGTTAGGACCACGTAAAACAACGTCATTTTTAGCTTGTTCAGGTGGGGACGGGGGTAAAATTGCACTATCGTCAATTAAAAATTTTTTAGGAAGTTTTACCGCCTTAATTGCTTCGATATTATCTAAAACTTCTGGAGAAGTTATATATCCAGTAAGGGCTGAAGCAACTGCGGTTTCAGGTGATACTAGGTATACTTTACCGTCTTTAGTACCGCTTCTACCCTCAAAGTTACGGTTAAACGTACGTAACGATACGCCTGCAGAATTAGGTGAAAAGCCCATACCGATACAAGGACCGCAAGCGCACTCTAAAAGCCTTGCGCCACTTGCTAAAATATCTGATAACGCACCGCTTTCAGATAACATACGAAGAACTTGTTTTGACCCTGGTGAAACAGATAAACTTACGGACGGATCGATAGTTTTGCCCTTTAATAATACTGCAACTTTTAACATATCGTATAAAGATGAGTTTGTGCAAGAACCTATACAAACTTGATCTACTTTAACAGAAGACAAGCTTTCTACCGTAACGACGTTATCGGGACTATGCGGACAAGCGATTAACGGTTTTAACTCACTTAAGTTGATATCGATAATTTTATCGTATACAGCGTCGTCATCTGAAGCAAGCGGGATATAATCACCCTCCCTGCCTTCAGCTTTTAAAAACTCGTAAGTAACTTCATCCGAAGGGAAAATTGACGTAGTTGCGCCAACTTCCGTACCCATATTGGTTATGGTTGCCCTTTCTGGAACGGAAAGGGTTTTAATGCCTTCACCACCCCACTCTATAATAGCGCCCACGCCACCTTTAACGCTGATTAAACGTAAAAGTTCTAGACTGACGTCTTTAGCCGTTACGAAAGGTTTTAACTTACCAGTCAAATTAACCTTGTACATTTTAGGCATAGTAATATAATACGCGCCACCACCCATAGCAACGGCTACGTCCATACCACCTGCACCAAACGACAAGCAACCTATACCACCACCAGTCGGTGTATGGCTATCTGAACCTATAAGTGTTTTGCCTGGTGCGGAAAAACGCTCTAAATGAACTTGGTGACATATACCGTTACCAGGTCTAGAAAAATAAATACCGTATTTTTTTGCTACCGATTGAATATAGCGGTGGTCGTCGGCGTTTTCAAACCCAGTTTGCAAAGTATTGTGATCGATATACGCTACTGAACGCTCAGTTTTTACCCTATCAACGCCGATAGTTTCAAATTCTAAATACGCCATAGTACCAGTAGCATCTTGAGTAAGCGTTTGGTCTATTTTAAGACCGATTTCTTCACCAACCTGCATATTGCCTGAAAGTAAATGGTTTTTAATTATTTTTTGCGCTAACGTTAAGCCCATAAATTACTCCTTACGCATCGATAGACACTATGTTGTCACGTGCGTTTTGAACGTGTTGTTTTGTTAGTTGTTTAATTAAATCGCAATCTTTTTGGCGCATAGCGTCTAGAATAGCACGATGCTCTTTTATACTAGAAACACCCCTACCTTTATTTGATTGCGAAACCTTACGGAATTGCTGAATTTTTTTGTGAAGTTCGTATAAAACTGTAAAATATACAGGGCTTTTTATTAATTTATACAATTTTGTATGGAAGTTTGTATCAGCGTCTTTAACCTTATCTGCATCGCCTTTTATAGTATAAAACTCTTGTAAATCGATTGTTTGAGACAAGTCCGAATAATCTGAATCCGTCATATTAAGCGCTGCTAAAACCATAGCGTCGCCCTCAATTAAAAGCCTAATATCGTAAACGGATAAAACGTCTTCTTTACTAATGCCTATAACACGTAAAGTTTTACAGTTTTCGTACTCAATTAAATCTTCTTGTTCAAGCCTCTTAATTGCTTCCCTAACTGGCGTGCGCGAAACGTTAAAACGCTCTGCAAGCTTGTTTTCAGAAATGTAATCGCCTTTTTTAAGTACCCCACTTAAAATTTCAGCCTCAATTTGATTAAAAACTGTATCTGAAATTGAATTTTGCTGTTTCATAAAAACACCTTATTGTTTAATACTGAAGCGATCGGGATCAATTTTATTAATAAACTCAATAATTTCTTTATCGGTCATAGCGGTCTGTCTGCCTTCTGCAAACTGCGTATCGATAAGCTCTTTAATCTTAACACAAAGCGGATCACGTTTATCGATAGCGTTTTCACCATCTAACTTAAAATGTTGGTTAATCCAGTAAGCGATACCTGCTAAACCCGAAGCATTTGTAAGCATAACACCTACGGGACGGTTTAAAAACTTTTTAGTATCAAAGATATTGTAAATACGTTCATCCTTATTGATACCGTCGGCGTGGATACCTGCCCTTGTTACGTTAAAATATTCACCGACAAACGGCGTCATCGGGGGAATTTGATAACCGATAACCTTTTTATAATAATCTGCAATATCAGTAATAACCGTAGTATCCATACCATCTAGCGTACCCTTTAAAGATGCATATTGGAAAACCATAGCTTCTAACGGAACGTTACCAGTTCTTTCGCCAATACCTAAAAGCGAACAGTTAACAGCCGAAGCACCGTAAAGCCATGCGGTAGTAGCATTTGCTACACCCATGTAAAAATCGTTATGGCCGTGCCACTCGATCATTTCGCTAGGCATATCGGTATAATATTGTAAACCGTAAATCAAACCTGCAACAGAACGCGGAAGTGAAACTTCGGTATAAGGAACGCCATACCCCATAGTATCGCACGCACGAATCTTTACTGGAATACCTGCTTGTTTAGAAAGCTCGGTAAGCTCGTTAACAAACGGAACTACAAAACCGTAAAAATCCGCACGAGTGATGTCTTCTAAATGACATCTTGGTATAATACCAGCATCAAATGCATCTTTTACCGTACCTAAATATTTATCTAATACTTGTTTACGGCTCATATTCATTTTATTAAAGATATGATAGTCTGAACAACTTACTAAAATACCAGTTTCTTTTAAGCCAATATCTTTAACGAGTTTAAAATCTTCTTTACTAGCCCTAATCCACGTGGTTATTTCAGGAAATTCTAACCCTAAATCTTGACACTCTTTAATAGCCCTGCGGTCTTTATCGCTATAAACAAAAAACTCTGTCTGACGGATAATACCCTTTTTACCACCGAGTTTAGACATAAATTTAAATATAGTCTTCATCTGCTCAACAGTATAAGGGGTGATCGCTTGTTGACCATCACGGAAAGTGGTATCGGTTATATAAATATTTTCAGGCATAGACTTAGGCACTAACCTGTGGTTAAAAGTTACCTTAGGAATTTGCTTATAACTGAACATATCTTCAAAAAGATTTGGCTTTTTGGTATCGTGAAGTTCGTACTTGTAAGATTCATGTTCTAATAAGTTAGTCTTTTTGGAAATTTTAATCATAGTATTCTCCTAACGATTTTTATCTTGTATACAAGTATACATTTAAAATGCTTGCTTGTCAAGGAAATGTAATCAAGTTTTTACTTTTTTATTAAATATTTTTTAATTAAACAAATACTTGATTTAACTTTTACGTAAAAATAAAAAAGCATTGACTTTACTTTTTTATTTGTTATAATTAAGAAAAAATAATTTATTTAGAGGGACAAATGGAAATCAGTAATAAGTTTGGCATGTTTATACATTGGGGGTTGTATTCGTTAACTAAATTACAAGAACAAGCAGTTATACGATACGACTTGGATAAAGTGGAATACGAAAAACTAATTTACAAGTTTAATCCTAAAAAATTTAATCCTGATAAATGGGTTAAACTTGCAAAAAAATGTGGTATGGATTATATTTGTTTTACCACAAAACATCACGATGGATTTTGCATGTGGGATACTAAATATACCGATTATAATATTATGAATACGCCCTATAAAAAAGACGTACTTAAAATGCTAGCAAAATCTTGCGCAAAATACGGTATAAAACTATCACTATATTACTCTAACCCCGATTGGAACTACCCATACGGATATAACCCTAACTCTACACATCAATGGCTTGCTGTAAATAAAAACAAACCCGATTTAGATAAATACGTAGATTTTGTTAAAAACCAAATAAGCGAACTTTTAACTAACTATGGCGAAATTTACACTCTTTTTTGGGATATCCCCGCAAACGTATATAAACCTGAACTTAACGCCCTTGCAAGAAAATTACAACCAAATATTATAATTAACGACCGTGGTTGGGAAACTGGGGATTTTTCTACACCAGAAAGAGAATATTCCGAAAACCAACTAACGCCGTTTAAACGTATGACCGAAGCATGTAACTCTATTAGTGAACAAAGTTGGGGATTTAGAGAAAAGGACGACTACTACACTAAAAAGCATTTAACATCATCAATCGACAAAATAATGGCGCTTGGTGGAAGCTATTTATTAAACGTTGGCCCTGACCATTTAGGCGTGATACGCCCCATTTATAAAAAACATTTAAAATGTGTTGCAGACTGGTATAAAAAATCTAAAATATCGTTAAAGGACGCTGACTTTGACGATTATGACTACCAAATTAAAAATAACAAATATATTGCCACAAAAAAAGATGGTAAAACATATCTGCATTTTTATGATGGGTTAATTTCTAGCGCAGTGGCAATAAAAAATTATCCCAACCTACCAAGTAACGTACGGCTTTTAAATAACGGTAAAAAACTACCTTTTGACGTTTGTTTACTTCCTGAGTTTTTTGACATAAACACGGGGCATGCCGATGGATATTATTTGCATATTTACGATATACCGGTAGATAAGTATTATAACGAACCTATTATAATTGAATTAGACTGGTAAAATGTAAAAACCACGCTATACGTATAGCGTGGTTTTATTTTAATTAAATTATAATGCTTCGATAATTACACCCTTACCTTTATTAAAATAAGTGCCGTCTTCATCATAATAAATATTATACTTTTTGCCGTTAAAAGGAAGTTCTAACTTAAACCACTTCCAAATGCCATAAATGCGTGGGTTTACCTTTAGCGTAGAAGAAGTATCGTCTACACCACAAAGACCACGTATAACTAAATCAATAAAAGAGGAGTGGTTATAATCTTTACCACGCTCGTACCCACCCTTATTTTTTGGCCAACCAAGCTTACGTAAAGTGTCCCTAGTAGACCACTCATGTTTAAAGGGGTGCATCATCTCATCAATAAAGTTAATCTTTTTGCCGTCTTTATATATGTAATGCATCTTAGCAAAGGTTTTGATAAAGTCGTATAAATCTTTATTAGTAATAGTATCTTGTTTATAATTATTAAGAAGCGATATTACTGCATTTATAGTTTGTGAAGTTGCAAACGGCCAAACGTAACCGTTCCATAAACACTCATGCGGGCGCTCGTATAAAAAACGCTCGTGAGAAATATCGGCTGAAGCAAAACCTGTAGTTGCTTTGAAAACTTTTTCGTCCTTTAATAAATTAAAAACACTATCCCTACCAGGAGGTGCTAATTTTACAGCCCAAGGCAAATAGCCTATTAATTCTTTAACGTCGTTTTCAGGCAAGTTATCTTTAACAGATATTTCGTTAAGGGACTTATAAGACGAATCGCTTTTTAACTCCCAACTACCTAATTTACGATAACAATTTAACGTGTGGGCTGCTTTATAAAACGAGCCGTCCCAAAGGCGCTCCTCCACCAAAGTTGAAATTTTATTTGCTTTGTCTTGATAAAAATCCGCCTTATCCAACCTGCCTAAATCACGCTCGATTTTAGCCATGTAAATGGAATTTTCGTACATATAAGAATTAAGCGTTGGGCGTACACCTTTAAGTATACAGTTATCTTTTGTAGTACCGCTTATAGAAAACTCCATAGCGTCGCACCAGTCTTCTGAATAATATAGACCACAATCTAAAAGATGTCTATCTTCCCAGCCTTTAAAATAATCTTCAAACAAATTAATATTATCTTTAATATACCACTCGTTACCAGTTACGGTTAAAAACCTAACGATATTCGGTATCGCTGGAACGTAATAATGGTAAGGATTTCCTTTATTTTTTAACATAAAATCTATGTAAAAAATAAACTCTTTACAGCAGGCAAACCATTTGGCTTCGTCTAAATGAAAGGGAAACGCCGCGGATATAGTATTGCCTTTATCTGCCCAAGGGACTTCTGGTAAAAACTCCGACACTACCCAACCACCGTCTTCTATACGGATATGTTTACGATACGTCCAAGTGCGGAAAGCAAAAGTTTCTTCTATATCACTATCAGGACAAGTAAGCTTTGGCGCGTTTTGACTTAAAAAATCATAAGCGTGGTCATTATCTATTAAATTTTTGAAAGATTCCTCATCATTAGAGTTAAATTTATAAACGTAATCACGTAAAGTAGCCATAAATTCCTCCTACGGTTATTATAACAATAATCACTACTAAATACAAGTAAAAACAAAGTTTTGCCTGCTTTTTTGCATAAAACAGAGGCCGATGCGACCTCTTTAAAGTATAAATTTATTCAAGACCCCTAGCTTTACGCTTTAATCTTGTTTCGGTATCAAGAGTCTTTTTTCTTACCCTTATATTTTTGGGGGTAATTTCTAAAAGCTCGTCGTCGTTGATATATTCCATACATTCTTCCAAACTCATTAAGCGTGGGGTTTCTAACCTTAAAGCGTCGTCAGAACCAGATGCACGCGTATTGGATTGATGCTTTTTTTTGCAAACGTTTACGACGATATCGCCTTCCGTAGGTGATGCACCTACAACCATGCCTTCATACACGGGAGTACCTGGCACGATAAATAAATCGCCCCTGCCTTGCGCATTGAATAAACCGTAAGTAATTGCCTCGCCATTTTCGTAAGCAACTAAACTACCACCGATACGTTTTGTAATATCACCTTTAAATGGTTGATACTCCATAAAAATAGAGTTCATAACGCCTTCGCCACGGGTTTCAGTTAAAAATTGTGATTTATAACCAAATAAGCCCCTTGACGGAATAGCAAACTCTAACCTTATCCTTGAACCGATATTTTCCATCTGGATAAGTTCACCTTTTCTTTCACCCATAGCGGCAAAAACGGGACCCGTCCTATCATCAGGAACGTCTACAGTTAAACGTTCAATAGGCTCACACTTAACACCGTCAATCTCTTTATATAAAACTTTAGGTGAACCTACTTGGAACTCATACCCCTCACGACGCATGTTTTCGATTAAAATTGAAAGGTGCATTTCACCACGACCACAAACACGATAACTATCGGATGAATCGGTTTCTTCTACCCTTAAAGAAACGTCTTTTAATAATTCTTTAAAAAGCCTATCGCGTAAATGCCTTGTAGTAACGTATTTACCCTCTTTACCAGCAAACGGACTATCGTTTACAGAGAAAGTCATTTCTACAGTAGGCTCACTAATCTTTACAAAAGGCACGGCTTCTACACAAGCTGGATCGCAAACGGTATCACCGATAGAGATTTTTTCCAACCCAGAAAAACATACGATATCGCCAGCCATAGCAGTTTCAACAGGCGCTCTACCTAAACCCTCAATCTGATACAAGCTTACAATTTTGCCAGATGCGTTATGCCCTTCGATATTAGCGTTGCAAGTAGCGACCGTTTGGTTAACCTTTGCCCTACCACGCTCTATACGACCGATACCTATACGACCAACGTAGTCGTTATAATCGATTGATGAACAAAGTAATTGTAAAGGGCCTTCCGTATCGACTTCTTGTGGAGCAAAGTGGTTTATAATAGCGTCGAATAACGGTTTTAAATCAGTACCTTCTTGATTATAATCAAGCGTAGCCGTACCATTTCTGCCTGAACAAAAAATTATAGGACTATCTAATTGATCGTCGGATGCGTTTAAATCAAATAAAAGTTCTAAAATTTCGTCCTGAACTTCATCAAGTCTTGCATCAGGACGGTCGATTTTATTTACTACAATAATTAACTTATGGCCAAGTTCTAAAGCCTTTTCCATAACGAAACGTGTTTGTGGCATAGGACCTTCGCAAGCGTCAACTAAAACAAGTACGCCGTTTACCATTTTTAAAACACGTTCAACCTCGCCACCAAAATCAGCGTGACCTGGGGTATCAACAATATTGATTTTTACGTCGTTATAAAAAACCGAAGTGTTTTTTGCTAAAATGGTAATGCCTCTTTCACGCTCTAAATCGTTAGAGTCCATTACCCTATCTTGCACCGCTTGGTTATCCCTAAATATACCACCTTGTTTAAGTAATTCGTTTACAAGCGTCGTTTTGCCATGGTCTACGTGGGCTATAATAGCGACGTTTCTTAAATCGTTTCTAATCACAATCTGTCTCCAAATAGATAAAAATTATCATTTCCCCAAACATAAAAATAGCATACGTAATACAAAACAACGTAATACGTATAGCGCTATTTTTATTAATTAACTATATTTTATATTTTTAACCAACCCAAAATTAATCGGGAAGCTTCATATCACCAAACTTAATCCAACCTTTTTTACGGAAAAGTTCACTAATAACTAAGTTTAATACTGCAGGTAAAATTACCATTAAAAGCACGATACCAAAGATACCTAAAAAGTTGTTGTTGGTGTATTTAATTAAATCGAATATACCAACTAAACCACTAGTGCCCATACCGCCACCGGCAGTACCGCATTTAAGGTTAAACACGCAAGTTGCAAGCGGACCGCATATTGCGGAAGAAATAATCATCGGAAGCATAATAACAGGCTTTTGCATGATATTAGGGATTTGCAACATGCTTGTACCTATGCCTTGTGAAATAAGACCACTTACGCCGTTTTCCCTAAAAGATGCAACGGCAAAACCTACCATATGGCAAGCACAACCAACTGTTGCCGCGCCACCTGCTAAAAGCATAGCGTTGTAAACTTCTAACGATACGTCCCCAGTAGCGTAACCGGAAATAACCGGGGTTGCAACTGCCACCCAAATTGCCGCAGACGACGTTGGCATAGTAAGTAAAATACCCATAATTACAGCTATTACAATACCCATTACGAAAGGAGTTATATCCGTAGCAAGCGCAATTAAAGTGCCTAACTGATTAACTACCCAAATAAACGGCCATGCAACGAATATGCCAAGTAAAGAAAGCGTAAGCGCACCCAAAGGTATTAAAATAATATCAAGTTTGGTTTTACCTGCGTAAAGTGAAGCGACTTCAACAACAAGCATAGTAACTACGTACGCACCTATTGGATTACCTGGTGCGCCGAAAGTTATCGCACTAAAGCCTACACCACCAATTATAAGTTTATCGGCAAAAGCGCCAACCATACCAGCTACCGCAGAAGAAAACACTAAAAGTTTATGTTTACCAAGGGCGTGCGCAATACCCACGCCAATACCGACACCCATCATAGATTTAGCTATATTTGCAATTTGCATTAAAGCATTACCTACGTAATTATCACCTATCCAGCCGGCAATTTGCGCTAAAATCGTACCAGCAATTAACGTAACGAAAAGCCCTTGCGCCATACCAGAAAACGCCGTTATAAAAAAGCGTTTTGGTAAAGCTTTTAGATAGGATAAAAACTTATTGTCTTTTTTAGCATCATAATCCTTAACAGTTTCCATAAAAATTACCTCTATTTATTAAGTATACCTGCGCTTAACAACAAATCTTCAATAACTTGTTGATTATTTTTAAATGAAAGTAAAGTCCTAATAGTGTATTTATAGGCGGTATAAGCATAGCAAATAGCGTCTTTATCGTTAGAATCTAATGCGGAAAAGAAAGTATCGATAATTAAAACCCCGTCGCGTAATTTTTCGGGAACGAGTTTTTTAGCCTTCATATGGTCTTTATCTTCTTTTAAGGCAACGCGAACTTTTTTAAACTCCTCACACTCGGTTTCGTTTAATAAAGGCTCGTCTTCAATTTTATCGAGTTCTTCTTTAGGGTCGGCAACAGTACCACCGATAATCCCCGACATTAACGCTTTAACGGTAAATTTAAAAGGCACTATCATATTTTTTACAAAAGAATTATAACTTTCGTAATAACTACCGTTTTCGTAAAAGAAGTTATTTAAAAATGAAGTGAGTTCGATTTTACCTGAATCAATATCAACTAAAACGGAAAAAACCAACGCAAGAAGATTTTTACTGTCTTCCGGCTGAACGAATTCCCCTTTAGCGCCACCTAAATACTTATTGGAAACAAAATATTTTGCTTTTGCTTCTTCTAAATCAAAACCCGATAAGCAACTTTTAAATATTGCAAGCAAGGTTTCGGAATTGGCTATTGATTTTAAAAGATTGATTATTTTTATATTTGCAATAATGTACTTACTATCGATAAGCTCGTCACATCTTAATAAAAATAAATCGAGTTCTTCTTTTTTTGTCATAACGACCTCTTACATTTTTTTTAATTGTAACACATTTTATAAAAAAATTATAATTATTTTTAATACTTTTTTAAAATTTTAGCAAATAAATATAGTATAAAACGCTTTTTTGTGCTATAATGGTAAAACCGAAACCAAAATTAAACTTATAGGAGCGATGTATGCACGTTAAAGGCGATTCATCTTTAAACAAATTAATACTTTTATTCGTCTTTGACAAAATGGAAGCCCCTTTAAGTGAAAATTCTATTTTAGATATGTGCTGTTCGTCAAACAACTGGATTGCGTATATGGACTGCGTTCCCGTTATGAACCAACTTAAAGATTTAAATTGGATTTGCGATATTGGCTCTAACGGAAAAGATTCTTTATACACGATAACTAGTGATGGTAGAGTATGTTTAGCAAACTTTTTTGTTAAAATACCTGCAAGTTTAAGGGAAGAAATTGCCGTATTTATAAAACAAAACAAATTAAAATATCGTAGGAAACAAGAATGTAGCGCCGACTACTATATGAATAAAGACGGTACATACACGGTTTATCTTAAAATTTTAGAACCGTCCCAACCACTTATGGAGTTAAAGTTTGTAGTGCCCAATCGCCAAACAGCCAAAGATATTTACAAAAAGTGGGAAGAAAAAGCAGGCTCAGTTTATACGGCGCTTTACGATAATTTAGTTGATTAAGGAGTTTTTTATGAACGTTTACCAAACCAAATATACTTGCGCTAGACAAATTAGTTACGAAGTTACCCCTGATAGGAAAGTTACTAACGTTACGTTTCACGGTGGATGCAAAGGCAATACGCAAGCCGTTGCGAAACTTTGCGAAGGCAGAGATATTGACGAGTTAATTACTTTATTAAACGGTATCGAGTGCCGTATGGGTACGTCGTGCGCAGACCAGTTTTCTAAAGCTCTTATATCTTATAAAGAAAAGAACAATTTATAATTTTGACGCACCACGTTATGCGCCGTTTTAATATTTTTCAACTAAAACCCCTGTCGTTACGTTATATAACGATAGGGCTTTTTTAATGATAAAAATAAGCACGTTAATCTTGCAAAAAAGCAAAACCAACGTGCTTTAATTTAGTTATTCTATACCGTCATAGTTTACACCATTAGCATCAACCCATTTTTTTGCTTTAATATCGATACACGTTAATAGTTTATTTAAATCGGTATCAAAAACTTGCTGACCTAACGTTGGGCCGTAGCTAAGCCTTTCTACACTAGTGCAAACGGTTTTATGTGTTAAATTTGTAGTCCTAAAACCTTTACCCGAGCCGTCGGTTTCCCAAATTTGACAATCAACTGAGTTAATTGCGTTCCAATCGGGTTGCCAAGTAAAATCAATCCTACCACAATACGAGCCTGGGTGGACTTCCCTCATAACGTCGCCAAGTTTACCACCTGGGGTTTGGTGTGCCATGCGCTCTATATTAAAGCTTATCATACTGACTTCTTGCCTGCCACGAATTATATTGCCTTGCTTATCGTGGTCGCCACACTCGTTAAAAAGTGGCAAGTTAACGTTGCGCTCGTCCAAACAATTTATCATAGTAATAGGGTGGTTATACCCACAGTTAAAACCATAATTACCAAAAGTGTAGCCGTAAAAGTTCATAATAGCAGCGCAGTTTACCATAACTACGTGTTCGCCACCGACTTGGATGCCTTCGTATAAACCACTTGCAGAAACGTTATCGTAACGAACGATATAGTTGTTTGACCCATCAGTCATAGTAAAACCTATACAGCCCTTTACTGGTACTGGTGGTGGCGCACCGAAACCTGCCTTTATATCACCATAGCCAACCGCCCTGACGTTTTTAAGTTCAACCCTATCACAACGGCGTAAATCCACACATCTAATAGGTGTTTGGTTATGCGATAAAACTATTTGAACGTTTTCAATTTTTAATACAGAACCGTTAATTATACCCTTAGCCGTCCAACCAGTTCTAATAACGTCATACTCTTCGTCTTTGACCTTATCTAAAGCGCTTGCAGAAACGTAAAAAGTTACGCCAAAATCGTTTTTACCATATGGATAAGTTTGACCTATCATTGTATTTTGTATACGTGTGATGGGAAAACGTATTGCAGATTTTGGGCCACCGTCATCCCAATCGTAAAAATCGTCTATATAATATTTACCGTTTAATAAATATACTATTTTACTTTGTTTTACAGCTTCATCAATGGCTTTATTTATAATAATCTCGTCGTTTTTGCCAGTACAGATAAAATCAATATCGTCGATTTTTTCTATTTTAGAATCAACCGCAGCAACTGTTATATATGGTAATTTACCCATAATTACCCCCTAGTTTTAATTTTAATATTAAAAATACGGCAAGATGCGTTTACTAAAACTTGCTATATAAATGTTTTGTTAAAATACCCACCTAGTTTAAGGTGGGTATAAAATTATTTAGTATATAAAATTTCTCTTTGACGGATTGGCTCGTAAGAAAGCCTTAAACCTAACTTTTTAAATACGTTTTCATCCGCGGGGGATAAAATTACGGTCGCATGGAGTTCACAATTTTTTAGCTTACCAAGTTGCTCCATAGCAAGTTTTGCAGTTTTATCGGTAACGGCGCAAACGGATAAAGCAATTAAAACTTCATTTGCATGTAGTTTTTTGTTTACACTGCCTAAATGGTTGATTTTTAAATCTTGAATAGGTTCTATAAGCGTGGGAGAAATAAGCTCTAACTCGTCAGGGATTTGACCAAGCGCTTTTAATGCGTTAAGAAGCGCACCTGCACTTGCGCCTAAAAGTTTACCGGTTTTACCAGTAATAATCCTACCATCGTTAAGCTCGATAGCAACGGCAGGCTCACCAGTTAATTCCGTCTTAGCCCTTGCCGGCGCAACGACAGACCTATCAAGAGGGCTGATGCCTAATTTCTTAAGTAAATACTCTATCTTAGTAGCAGTTTCCGTCGTGCCAACGCCTTTTTTAACGTCGCACAAAGCGGAAAAATACCTACGGATAACTTCTTGTTTGCCGGCTTCTTCAACAGCGTCGTTATTTATAATGCCGTAACCTACCATATTTACACCCATATCGGTTGGGGATTTATATGGGGATTTACCCAAAATCATCTCGAGCATGGTGTTAAGCACAGGGAAATTTTCCACGTCCCTATTATAGTTTACAGCAGGCTCGCCATAATACTCAAAATGGAAAGGGTCAATCATATTAATATCGTTTAAATCTGCCGTAGCAGCCTCGTAAGCGATATTTACGGGATGTTTTAAAGGCAAGTTCCATACAGGGAAAGTTTCGTACTTAGCATAACCTGCAGTAATGCCACGCTTATGCTCGTGATATAATTGCGACATACACGTTGCCATTTTACCACTACCCGGACCTGGTGCAGTAACTACTACGAGTGAGCGTGAAGTTTCAATGTAGTCGTTTTTACCGTAGCCGTCTTCACTAACGATTTTATCTAAATTTGCAGGATAACCTTCAATATAATAGTGGTGATAAACTTTAATACCCTTATCGTTAATTTTACGTTCAAACGCTTTTGCAGAAGGTTGATTATTATACTGGGTTAAAGCAACCGAACCGACGTACATACCCTTATCGCGGAAGTTATCTATTAAACGTAAAACCTCTACGTCGTAAGTAATACCGATATCGCCACGAACTTTGTTCTTTTCTATATCCTGAGCGTTAATAACGATTAAAATTTCTGCCGTGTCTTTTAAAGAAGACAACATCTTAATTTTACTGTCAGGTAAAAAACCCGGTAAAACACGGGATGCATGGTAATCGTCAAAAAGTTTACCGCCAAACTCTAAATATAGTTTGCCACCGAACATCTCGATACGCTCTTTAATCTTTGCAGACTGTAAACTTAAATATTTATCGTTATCAAAACCCTGTATAAACATAAAAACGTCCTTCGTGTAATTTATAATATAATAATATTATACAATTGAAGATTAAAAAAGTCAATTTGTATTTAAAACTTGATTTAAGAATTTATATGTTATATAATAAAAATATGAAAAAATTAAAATTTTTAGTTTTAATAGTAGCAGTGACTTTACTATGCGTAAATCTTGTTGGTTGCAAAAAGGTCAATACGTTTGAAAGTTACGATTATTTTAACTGCTACACTTTGATTAAAACAGATAAATCGAATAGTAAAAAGTTTGAAGAGTTTATCATTGAAGCGGAAAATTTACTAAACACTTTACAACGCTGTTTTGATAGCGTTAATGGAGAAGTAAGTTTAATTAATAACGCAAGCGTAAACCAAATGGTAGAAATTAGTCAAGATACTTTTAATATATTAAAAAACTGCCAAACGGCGTATACTTTTACCGATAAAAAGTTTAATCCAGCTATATATCAGATAAATTCGCTTTGGAACTTTACCCCAGATAAGTATAAAGGTGTAAACGGTAATTATACACTACCTAGTGATGAAGAAATTTTAGCACTTTTACCAAAAACAGACTATACGTCCCTCGTTGTTTTTGAAAATAACGGCTATTTTGCTTATAAAACTGACGACGTTAAAATAGACCTTGGTGGTATAGCAAAAGGCTATGCAATAGAAAAAATAACTAAAATATATAGTGAATACGATTTTGGTGACGGATATATAAATTTAGGGGCGTCTTCTATAGCGGTATTTGGCAAAAAAACAGTATCTATTAAAAACCCTTTACCAAACGCAAACGGAACATTTATAGATATAAAAACTTTTGGCACTACTTATATTTCAACCAGCGGTAATTACGAAAGATATTATACGATTGACGGCACTAACTACGGACACGTAATAGACCCCACTACCGGAAAGCCTACTACAAGTGAAATTATTAGCGCAACGGTTATCGGACAACCAGTTTTAGGCGACGCACTATCAACTGCATTATTAGCTATGGATAGAAAAACCGCTACCTCGTTTATAAAAGAAAAGTTATCGGATAAAAAGGTAATTTTAGTTGCTAAGTCCTATAACGGGGTCGAAGTTTTAATTAATTTTACCGGGGATTATACTTTAACTAACAATGATTTTAACATTGTTAATATTTAATTAATTTATATTTAAAATAAATATCCACCAGCCTAGCTGGTGGTTTTTCATTTTCGGGCAATTAGCCCTAAACTATTCTGGCTTACGCACAAGTGCGTATTTAAACGACCTGCCAGTCCTGCACCTTTTACTTACTACCCGTAAACGGGTCTT
>JAGANI010000023.1 GCA_017624285.1 Clostridia bacterium | reverse complement strand
GTATCATTATCCCTTCCGCAATAGATTAATTGCAGGGCTTAGTAAAGGCGTGCTCGTAATTTCCGCAGGGTTAAAAAGTGGAACTATGCACACGGTAAGTTACGCATTAGATGGCGGTAAGGATATTTTTGCTATTCCGTATAACGTAGGTGTTTCTTGTGGGGAAGGTTGCAACGCTTTAATAAAAGCAGGCGCGTATTTAACCGATAAGCCCGAAGACATAGCCGATTTTTACGGACTTAAAATTATAAATGATTTGCCCGATATGACCGATGACGAGCGTTTTGTTTACGACGCTATCAAAGATGCGGGCTCTATCCACGTAGACGAACTTTGCGAAAAAGTCAATATTCCTACCGAAAAGTTAGTTACAAAACTATTAATGCTTGAACTTAAAGGTTTAATCGTTAAAAACGCGGGGAATTATTATTCTTGTATAAAGAACTGATTTATAAGCAAAGATACTAATAATTGGAGGCAATATGGATTTAATTATAGTGGAATCTCCCCACAAGGCAAAAACCATTGAGAAGTTTTTAAGTGCTAATTTTAAGGTTGATGCCTCAAAAGGCCATATACGTGATTTACCCGTTAATCGTATGGGTATTAACGTAAAAAAGAATTTTGAACCGGAGTATATCGTTAATACCGACAAGCAAAACGATATAAAAAGACTTAAAGATAAGGTTGCCAAGGCTGAAACAGTCTATTTAGCAACCGACCCCGACCGCGAAGGTGAAGCGATTTCGTGGCACTTAGCGGAAGTTTTAGGGTTAGATGATAATAAGCCGATTAGAATTGAGTTTCACGAAATTTCGGCAAAAGCAGTCAAAAAAGCACTCGATAACCCCAGAGTTATCGATAAAAATTTAGTGGACGCGCAACAAACAAGGCGCGTACTTGATAGAATCGTAGGTTACAGTATTTCACCTGCGGCATCTATACGCCTATCCGAAACCTTATCGGCAGGTAGGGTGCAATCGGTAGCGCTTAAAATGGTTGTCGATCGTGAGCGTGAAATTTCAGCGTTCGTTCCGCAAGAATATTGGTTAATCCGCGCGGAAACTTTAACGCAAGGCAACGCTTCAATAAAAGCACTTTTAGCCGAGAAGGATGGTAAAAAATATCGTCCAGAATCTCAAGAAGAAACTGATGAAGTTTTGTCTATCTTAAAAAATAGCGACTTTATCGTTAAAAACGTTAAAAAAAGTGTAGTTAAGGTACACGCACCAGCGCCTTTTACTACTAGTACGATGCAACAAGATGGTGTCGCAAGGTTGGGTTTAACCTCGCCACAAATAATGTCTGTAGCGCAAAAACTTTACGAAGGCGTTTCTACTCCAAACGGTAACATGGCGCTTATCACTTATATGCGTACCGACTCCGTTCGTATTTCGCAAGACGCGCAAAACGCAGCGTTAAACCACATTAAAAAGGTTTATGGTGAAGACTTTGTTCCATCAAAACCAAACTTTTATAAAACCAAAGGCGATGCGCAAGACGCGCACGAAGCAATACGTCCTATCGACGTATCCGTTACGCCTGAAAGCGTTAAGGACGTATTAGATAGAAACCAGTATAAACTTTATAAGCTCATTTACGATAGGTTTTTAGCATCTCAAATGAGTGATGCCAAATATAACAGCGTTGCGATAGAAATTTGCGCAGACCGTTATACTTTTAAAACAAGTGGTAGGACGGAACTTTTTGCAGGTTATACGGCAGTATATAAAGACGCTAAAGCCGAGCCTTCTGATGAGGACGGTGTAAACGGTTTACTTCCTAAGGTAACCGAGGGTGAGGTTTTAACACTTAAAAAACTTGAAAAGGAGCAAAAGTACACTAAACCACCCGTGCGCTATACCGAAGCAACGCTTATTAAAGCTATGGAAGTTGAAGGCATTGGCCGTCCGTCAACTTACGCAACTATTATGGGCAAACTTTCCGATAAAAAGCGCGCCTACGTCGTTAAAGAAAAAAACTATCTCGTTCCGACGGAAATAAGTTATCCCCTTATCGATTTTTTAGTAAAATATTTCCCTGACGTAATGGATTTAAAGTTCACCCGTCGTATGGAAACCGCTCTCGACGATATTGGTGAAGGCGGTCGCGACTGGCATAAACTTATTGCAGATTTTTACGCCCCGTTCGAAAAACAGGTACATCGTTCAACGATAACCGACGTCATTTGCGAAAAATGTGGCGCTCCTATGGAAATACGTAGTGGTAAATTTGGTAAATTTGGCAACTATTATGCTTGCACTAATTATCCTACTTGCCACAATATTAAATCTGTTAACGAAAAAACAGTTATCCCCACCGATTATATTTGTGATAGGTGTGGTGGCGTTATGGTTGAAAGGGAAGGTAAGTTTGGCAAGTTTATAGCATGTTCTAATTATCCTAAATGTAAAAACACAAAGCCTATTGCTGGGGAAGAACAAAAAACCCCTACGTCAGTTTACGAGGGTGTTTGCCCAACTTGTGGTAAACCTACTAAAAAGATGACGTCTAAAACTGGCAAAACTTTCTACGGATGTTCAGGTTATCCTGATTGTAAGTTTATGAGTTGGGATAAACCAACAGGTAAAAAATGTGACGTTTGTGGTGGCGCTTTAGTAGAAGTTAAAGATAAAATATACTGTTCTAACCGCAACTGCGTCAATGCCGATAAAGGCGGTAAATAATTAAAACGGCGCACCACGTTAGGTGTAATTTATGGAAAAAACAGTTAGTATTATAGGTGGTGGTCTTGCTGGGTGCGAGTGCGCTTTATTTTTAGCAGACCACGGTGTTAAAGTTAAGTTATACGAAATTAAGCCTATTAAGTATACCCCCGCGCATCATAGCGAGTCTTTGGCAGAACTTGTTTGTTCAAATTCTCTTAAAAGTAACGATATTTACGGTAATGCGTGTGGTTTGCTTAAAGAGGAAATGCGTATTTTAGGTTCGTCGCTTATTAAAATTGCAGACCAAACTAAAGTTCCCGCAGGTAATGCGCTTGCAGTTAATCGGGAGGAGTTTTCTACGCGCGTAACCAACTTAGTTAAGTCAAACACTAATATAGAAGTTATCGCTAAAGAAGTAACGTCTTTAGATGATTTTGATGGTCATTTAGTGGTTGCAACAGGTCCGCTTACTACCGATGATTTAGCAAAAAGTATTTTTGCCGTAACAGGTCAAAAGATGTTTTTCTTCGATGCAGCAGCGCCTATTATTTCGGCGGATTCTATCGATATGGAAAGCGCTTTTGTTGGTGATAGATGGGATAAAGGCAACGGCGACCATATCAATTGTCCCATGAATAAAGAAGAATACGAAAAGTTTTTAACCGAACTTTTATCCGCTAATCGTGCAGAACAAAAGGATTTTGAAAATTCTTCGGTATTTGAAGGCTGTATGCCTGTTGAAGTTATGGCGTCACGCGGTGTAGATACTTTAAGGTTTGGTCCGTTAAAGCCCGCAGGTCTTACAGACCCAAAAACTGGTCGTTGGCCGTATGCATGCTTACAACTTAGGCGTGAAGATAAAGACGGTCAAATGTATAACTTAGTAGGTTTTCAAACCAACTTGCTTTGGGGGGAGCAAAAACGTGTATTCGGTTTAATCCCCGCATTAAAAAACGCCGAGTATTATCGTTACGGCGTTATGCACAAAAACAGTTATATACGTTCCCCAGGTATACTAAGCGCGGATTTTTCTTTAATTAAAAACGATAAAATTTTCTTTGCAGGTCAAATAACCGGTGTAGAAGGTTACGTTGAATCTATGGCGTCAGGTTTATTAGTTGCAATAAATATACTTTTACATTTTGCAAATAAGCCGTCGCTAGAACTCGATAATACCACGGTTTTAGGCGCGCTTTCTAACTATATTGCGACCCCGTCGCCAGACTTTCAACCGATGAACGCTAATTTTGGAATATTAAAAAATATCGAAATGGTCAAAAAGGACAAGGCTTTAAAAAAGCGTTTACAGGCTGAAAGAAGTTTAGAAGTTGTAAAAGAAATCAAAAAATATTTAGACGAAACGATTTAACCATATAAAGGAGAATTATGGACGAATTTAAAGGCACTACTATTTGTGCAGTAAAAAAAGACGGTAAAGTTGCGGTAGCCGGCGATGGTCAAGTTACCCTTTCAAATTCCGTAATATTCAAAAGCAACGCTAAAAAAGTTAGACGTATTTACGGTGGCAAAGTCGTATTTGGTTTTGCTGGTACTGTTTCAGACGCTTTTGCTTTATCCGAAAGATTTGAGGAAATGCTTTCAAAATACTCTGGCAATTTAATGCGCTCTGCAGTAGAACTTGCCGAACTTTGGCGTGAAGATAAAATCAGAAAGTTAGAAGCCATGATGATAGTTGCAAATTCCGAAACCGTCTTAGTTTTATCGGGTTCTGGTGAGGTTATCGAGCCTGATGACGGTGTTTGTGCAATCGGTTCGGGCGGTAACTATGCTTTAGCAGCCGCAAGGGCATTACATCAAGAAACAAACTATTCTGCAAGCGAAATCGCACAAAAGGCGTTAAAGATCGCTAGCGAAATTTGCGTATTCACTAACGGCAACATTATTTGTGAAGAATTATAAAACAAGGGGGTACGTATATATGGATTTAACACCAAGAGAGATAGTTAACGAACTTGATAAATACATTATTGGCCAAGCAGAAGCTAAAAAAGCTGTAGCCGTAGCGCTTCGTAATCGTTACAGAAGAAGTATGCTTACCAAAGAACAAATGGAAGAAGTAACTCCTAAAAATATTATAATGAAAGGCCCTACGGGTGTCGGTAAAACAGAAATCGCTAGAAGATTAGCTAAACTCGTTAAAGCACCTTTTATAAAGGTAGAAGCAACTAAGTATACCGAGGTTGGTTACGTTGGTCGTGACGTAGAGTCTATGATACGTGATTTAGTCGAGTGTGCCGTTAGATTAGTTAAAGAAGAACGCATCAAACAAGTAAACGAAAAAGCCACTAAAATTGTAGACGATAAAATGGTCGGTTATATTGCCGAAGCAAGAAAAGCCGATAAGGGAGAAACCCCCGATAATATTTTTAGGGCAAACATTTTAGAAGGCTATAAAAAAGGTTATTATGATAACGAAGTTATCGAGATTGAAATAATCGACGCTCCAAAGCCGATGGAACTCGTTCCTGGTGGGGCAGAAATTTCAATAGGTTCAATCTTTGGCGATATGATGCCCAAAAAGAAGAAAAAGCGTAAAGTAACTGTTAAAGAAGCATCAAAAATGCTTATTCAAGAAGAATCTGAAAAGATGATTGACGACGACGCTGTAAATTCAGAAGCAATCCGCCGTGCGGAAAACGACGGTATCATCTTTATTGATGAAATCGATAAGATTGCAGGTAGGGCAAATAAATCTGGTGCAGACGTTTCGCGTGAAGGTGTTCAAAGAGATATCTTACCTATCGTAGAAGGTTGTACCGTTATGACTAAATACGGCCCAATTAAAACAGATTACATTTTGTTTATCGCTGCGGGTGCTTTCCATATTTCAAAGGTATCGGATATGATACCCGAACTTCAAGGTAGATTCCCCGTTTTAGTGGAATTAGATAGCCTTAAAAAGGAAGATTTTGTTCGTATCTTAACCACGCCACAAAACGCGATAACCGTGCAATATAAAACGCTTTTATCCGTCGATAATATCGACTTAAAATTCACCGACGACGCAATCGAAGAGATTGCTGAAATCGCTGAAGAATTAAACTTAACTAGAGAAGATATCGGCGCAAGAAGGCTTCATACCGTAATGGAAAATCTTTTAGAAGATATTTCCTTTAATGCTGGCAATATCCCTACCATGACGGAAGTTATTGTCGATAAAAACTTTGTAATCGATAAACTTGGCGTTCATAATAAAGAAAGGGATTTAAAGAAGTATATTTTATAAAAAACGCACCCCGTTATAGGGTGTAATACAAAACCCCTTTTATAGGGTGAAAGGACTTTAATTATGGTTAATATTCCAAAAGGCACTAAAGATTGCCTTCCCGAAGATAGTTATAAATGGCAGTATATTGAGTCTATTGCAAAACGCGTCGCACAAAGTTTTCAAGTAAAGGAAATCAGGACGCCCATTTTTGAACATACTGAAGTTTTTTTACGCGGTATAGGTGATACTACCGACGTAGTTAATAAAGAGATGTACACCTTTTTAGACAAGGGTAACCGTTCAATAACCTTAAAGCCGGAAGGCACTGCCGGCGTTGCTCGTGCCGTAGTTGAAAAAGGTCTTTATAACGGCGCTATGCCTTTAAAACTTTTTTATCTTACACCATGCTTTAGGTATGAACGCCCTCAAGCAGGTAGACTTAGAGAGTTTCATCAATTTGGTATAGAGTATTTTGGTGCAACAAACGCCTCTATTGATGCTGAAGTTATCTTACTTGCAAAAACCTTTTTAGATAAATTAAAGGTTACGGGGTTAAAACTTTACATAAATAGCATCGGTTGTAAAACTTGCCGTAAAACGTACAACGACGCTCTCAAAAATTACTTGGGTGCAAGGTTGTCAAAAATGTGCCCCACTTGTCAAGAAAGGTTCGATAAAAATCCCTTACGTATATTAGATTGTAAGGAAGAAACTTGCAAAAATATTTGTAAAGACGCACCAAAAATTATCGATTATCTTTGTGATGATTGCTTAAATCATTTTACTGAACTTAAAAAATACCTTACCTTATCTGGTGTTGAGTTTTCAGTTAACCCCAATATCGTTAGAGGGCTTGATTATTACACAAAAACGGTGTTTGAATTTGTTTCTGAAAATATCGGTTCACAAGGTACGGTATGTGGTGGTGGCAGATACGATGGTCTTATTAATGAGTTCGGTGGTGGACACGTACCCGGCGTAGGTTTTGGCTTGGGTCTTGAAAGATTGCTTTTACTTATGGAAAGTTTAAATATTTTACCAGAAGACACCACAAAACCTGATATTTATATTGCTACTATGGGTGTGGAAGAATATCAAAAAGCCTTCCTTTTGGCGCAAGATTTACGTTTAAACGGTGTTAAAACGGAAATCGACCATATGGGTAGAAGTTTAAAAGCACAATTTAAGTATGCTGATAAAATCGGTGCAAAATACGTTTACGTCATCGGCTCGGACGAGTTATCTAAGGGCGAAGCAAATCTTAAAAAGATGGAAGACGGCACTTTTATACCCGTTAAGTTTGAAGATTTAGTTTCAACTATTTTAAATGCTTAAAGTATAAATTTTTCTTTGTAGGAAGATAATATGAAGGAAACTGGGATTGTTACTAAACTTAATAAAAACACAGTATCCGTAAAGGTAAATTGCACGTCAGATTGTAGCAAATGTGGCATGTGTAGTTCAAAAAATCGTGATACGTCTAAAGATTTTGTTGCAAAAATAGATGGTTTTGACGTCAAAGTCGGTGATAACGTTACGATAGAAACACAAAAAGATTTACGGCTAATAAGTTATCTTTTAATTTTTGGTATTCCACTAATTTTAGTCGTGTTGTCAATCGTAATCGGTACGATTTACTTAAACGAACTTTGGACGGTTTTTATTGCGGTGGTTTCAGTAGCGCTTTGGTATGCTTTGTTAAGTTTGATAGATAAGCGTATTTCAGTTTTAAAAGGGTATTCGTACAAAGTAACGCACGTCTATAAAAAAGAACAAGATATAAATCAAGATAAATAACGTTAAGGAGAAAAATTATGAGTAATTATGTTTTAGATATAACTTCTAAGGAAGAATTTGATAATATTGTAGCAACAGAAGATAGACCTATAGTAGTTGATTTATGGGCTACTTGGTGTATGCCTTGCAAAATGCAAGCGCCGATACTTCATCAGTTTGCAGACGATATGGCAGGTAAGGTATGCGTGTTAAAAGTCAACGTTGACGAATGTGAGGAACTAGCCGCTTTACTAGGCGTACAAGCAATCCCCACGATTTTAGTTATTAAAGATGGTGATTTAAAGGAAAAACACGTTGGTCTTTGTTCTGATAAAGATTTATCTTCCTTAGTTATCAAATATTTATAAAATCTATCAGGTCGGTTAACGCCGACCTTTTGTTTTAGTAAAAAGTTAAGCGTTCGCTTAAAAAACTTTAAAAAGGTATGTCAAAATGCTTGTAAAATATATTAAATAAAGTTAAAATATGTATATAATAAAAAAGTTAAAAATTACAGGTATAAAAATGACTTATCAATCTAAACTTTCTTTGATCGAAACGGAAGTCGCAATTAAATTTATTAAAGACTATTTTGAAAAGGAACTTGCTAAAGCATTAAAATTAACGCGTGTATCTGCGCCACTTTTTGTTTTTCCGGAAACCGGTCTTAACGATAACCTTAACGGGTACGAGCGTACCGTTCGTTTTGAGGTAAAGTATCTTAAAAAAGAAGTTGAAATAGTTCAATCCCTTGCTAAGTGGAAGCGTTACGCCTTAGGTAAATATGGTTTTGAGCCTCATACTGGTTTATATACCGATATGAACGCTGTCCGCCGTGACGAGGATTTAGACGCAATCCACTCTATCTACGTAGATCAATGGGATTGGGAAAAGATTATATTAAAATCCGATAGGAAGTTGTCTTACTTAAAGTCAACCGTAAAATTAATTTACAAGGTATTAAAAAAGACTGCGGTCGCAGTCAATAAAAAATATCCTATGGTCAACGTAAATCTTCCTGATGATATTACCTTTATCACCACTAACGAGGCGGAGGCTTTGTATCCTACATTAACCCCCAAACAGCGTGAAAACGCCCTTGCTAAAAAATACGGCGCAGTATTTTTAATAGGTATAGGTTGGGATTTATCTTGTGGTAAGCCACACGACGGTAGGGCATCCGACTATGATGATTGGAACTTAAACGGCGATATTTTACTTTATAACGAAGTAACTGATTCCGCTTTTGAAATTTCTTCAATGGGTATCAGGGTAGACGAGGTTTCTTTATTAAAACAGGTTAACAAAAAAGGCGATACTGAAAAGTTATCTAACCCCTATTGTAAGGCTGTTTTAAATAGCGAACTCCCTTTGACGATAGGGGGTGGTATAGGTCAATCAAGGCTTTGTATGTTCTTCCTTAAAAAAGCGCATATAGGTGAAGTTCAAGCATCAGTTTGGGCGGAGGACGATATTAAATCGTTAGCAAAAGACGGTGTGCATTTATTGTAACGTGTCGTAAAATTTTAGCAACGGGTAGGTTTTTTTATGAAATTTTTAATAGCATCCGATATACATGGTTCAGCATATTATACCGAAAAGGTTTTAGAAAGGGCTAAGGCTGAAAACGCTGATAAAATTATACTTTTAGGCGATATTTTTAATCACGGTCCTCGTAATCCATTACCAAAAGAATACGCACCCTTAAAAGTTGCTGATCTTTTAAACACAGTTAAAAACGACCTTATCGTTATTAAAGGCAACTGTGATAGCGAAGTCGATACGCTTATTTCGGAATTTGATTTTATTCCGCACATGATGTTAATGGTAGCAAATAAAACTGTGTTTTTAACACACGGCCACGTTTACAATAAAGATAATATGCCAAAGGTTAGGGTAGACGCTATTATTTATGGGCATTTCCATACAGGGTTTATCGAAAACGTTGGTAAATACTATGTTGCAAACGCAGGTTCGGTAGCCTTACCTAAAAACGGTACGCCCTCAAGCTATATAATTATTTCTGATGAAGAATTTAGCTTAAAAGATATTGATGGTAACTTAATTAAATCCGTTAAGTTATAATATTTAATTCAAACATAAAATAAGCGACCCCGTTACGTGGGGTCGCTTTTAATTGTTGTGTAAACAATAAACCCCCAGATAGTCTGGGGGTCCAGTAAAGGTTTACCGTTGAGCAAAATCCTCCGTTTGTGTATAATAAAAGTTGCGACCTGCCAGTTGCAACCAAAAAACAAACGGAGGATTTATGAAAAAAGAAATTTTCACTGGAAATAGTTTAGCACATACAAAATGGAATTGCAAGTATCACATAGTATT
>JAGANI010000022.1 GCA_017624285.1 Clostridia bacterium | reverse complement strand
TAACCATGGTTTTATCCCAACCGATAAGTTCTTTTATAGGTCTATCGATTACCTTTGCCGGTGAATACATATAAATTTGAGATACTTCTTTACCGTCTACGTCGGAAACGTTTTTAACTTCGTAAGAAACTTCTAACTTATCACCCAAATCTTTAACGGATAAATTAGCATAATCAAATTTAGAGTAGCTTAAGCCGTAGCCGAACTCAAACCTTGGCTTAATATTATTTTTATCGTAATGACGATAACCTACGTAAACGCCTTCGTAATAATTATCAACGGTCATGTACTTATTGTAACGGTTTAAGCAAGAAATATCTTCCAACTTCATTGGCCAAGTTTCAGATAACTTACCAGACGGATTAGCAAAACCAAATAAAAGGTCTGCTGCGGCTTGGTTAACCATTTCGCCACCAAAACCTACTAATAATACTGCATCAACGGCGTCAATCCAAGCGGAAACGTCTATTGCAGAGCCAGCGTATAATACTACTACCGTTTTACCCTTAAAAGTATCGCCAACGTAATTAATAAACCCTTCAGTTAAAGGCGAAAGTTTTAAGCTATCTCTATCAGTACCTTCGGA
This sequence comes from Clostridia bacterium, assembly GCA_017624285.1. Taxonomy (GTDB): domain Bacteria; phylum Bacillota; class Clostridia; order Christensenellales; family Borkfalkiaceae; genus UBA11475. The sequence continues at coordinate 1,443 of JAGANI010000022.1, read as the reverse complement.
TTCTTCTCTTCTAGAAGTACCTATACGTATAACTGCATAGTCGATACCGTCAAAATATTTTTTAATATCGTCAAAAGGATTCCACTTAATAGAATCTTTAATTTGTCTACTAACTAAGAAGTCTTCCGTAATAACCGTAGCAGTAGGATCAGCATTTTTGATAGTTTGATCGATATCTAAAACTTCCCATAAATTCCAAACGTGTGCAGAACCACCACCACAATGCACGTTTTTATTAAACAAACCGGTTACGCCGATTTTAGCGCCAGTCTTTAACGGAAGCACGCCGTTGTTTTTAAGAAGTACTGCGCCTTCTAACACACCCTGTTTAGCAACGTCATGACGCTCGTTAACGTTGGTTTCTACCTTACGTAAAGGCTTCATCTCTTGGATTTTATTGATTAAATCAATAGTCCTACCGACGCAAAGATCGATTTCCGCTTCAGAAACTTCACCTTTTTCGTATGCCGCTTTAACTTCTTCAAACATACCTTTACGGTAAGGCATTTGAAGTGCTAAACCAGATTTAACCGAAGGTATTTTGTTGTGTACGGCTTCCCAGTCGGAAATAATAGCACCGTCAAAACCTAATTTGTTGTATAAAATATCGTTAAGTTCAGTGTTTTCTGAACACCATAAGCCGTTTACTTTATTATAAGCGCACATAACGGTAGTGGGTTTTGCCTTGCAAGCATAGTAAAAGTTACGTGTGTAAATTTCCATAAGCGCGCGCTTAGAAACGACGCTATCACAAGATTGACGGTTGTCTTCAGCATTATTACAGCAATAATGCTTTAATGACGTACCTACGCCTTTTTCTTGCAAGCCGTCAATGTATTCTTTTGCCATAGTACCAGCAAGTAACGGGTCTTCAGACATATATTCAAAATTTCTACCACATCTAGGGTCGCGCTTAATATTGATACCGGGCGCTAAAAGCATATCAACGTTTTCGTCGATACAATCGTCAGCCATGGCAGAAGACGCCTTTTTGGCTAAAGCCTTATCCCAAGAATTTGCTAAAACCGACGGCGATGCATAGCAGGTTGAACGATGATGAATGGCTTCACCAGTACTCCAATGGCTAACTTTACGCAAACCACACGGACCGTCTGCCATATTAAATTTATCAAGCTTATCAATTTTATGTATATCCCACTCGGTATAACCGGTTAAAAGTTCGATTTTTTCATCAATAGTTAAGTTTTTAATATCGTTTTTCATATTTAACTCCTAAAAGAGATTTAAACGCGTTTTTTTCTAATGATTGTATATACAGCAAGGAGCAATCCGCCAAATGCAACGGATGCAGTACCCATACCTGCAACACAACCGCTAATTGTAGTAGATTCCGTGTTAGAATCGGAAGCAAGTTCAGAAGTTTCATCAGAAGTGCTATCTTCACCGAGTGCAGGAATTACCCAACTGTTTTCAGCAACTTCC
>JAGANI010000002.1 GCA_017624285.1 Clostridia bacterium | reverse complement strand
CTTTACTGGACCCCCAGACTATCTGGGGGTTTATTGTTTACACAACAAAAAAGCATACCGACAAGGTATGCTTTTTTTGTTAATACCCCATAACGGGGTAAATTATTTAATAAATAACGTCTTTTACATAACCGTTTTGGACGGTATTATAATTATGCCCTAAACTAAAAGATACGACATCCATTTTATAAAGCGAAGATAGATCGTAAGCGTAATTTACCGATGCAATATACTTATAATCCCCATCTAACTTAAAGTAAGTTAACGCGCCTTCAGGCAACTCACTAAACGTTAAAAAGTAGTCATTATTTGCAAAAACCTCTACCCCGTACCCTGCCGTTACGTATTTTATAGTAAAATCATCAACGGTTAGTACTTCACTAGTAGTACAATGTTTAATCTTTACGCCGTTATAAAAAGAAACCACGTTGGAATAATCATCAACGTTGTGGTAAAGCGTTTTTAACTCAAAATAATTTTGCATATAATCTATTAACTCGTAAAGGTCTGCGTCTTTATCGGATACAATTACAGTACCAACGTTGTCGATTTTTTCATTGCTTAGTAAGCGTTTTAACGAGCCTGTCCGAACGCTTTTAGCTTCGCTTACTACTAATACTTCGCTATCTTTTGTAACGTAAATAGTTCCACTTGCCCCTGAATCTGTAAAAGCATAAACCTTAACGGCGTCGTACGTCATGTAAGTAAAAATTATTGTACCAACCATGGATAGGATAAATAGCGACGACGTTAATATAGTAACAAGTTTCTTATTTAAATTAATAAGCCCTGCCATGATAATTAAAGAAGCGTAAAACGTTACTACTAAAGGTAAAAACACATCGGCGCTAATCAAAAATCTGCCTGCATCAACTTGCCAAAATAAGTAATTCATAAAATACAATACCCAGCCAACGGGGTAAAGTAAATAATATGAAACGTTAAAAATACCACCTAAAACGGTTAGTACTAATAGCGCAACAAAGACAACTGATGCAACAGGTATAAATATAATGTTTACTAAAATACTTAACGGTGAAATATAATTAAAAAATATTAAACATAACGGCACGCCTGCTAAAAACGACGCCGTAGATACAGCAAACGCACTGGATACTTTGTTTTGGATTGAATTATATTCAACGGGCGTTTTCTTTTTAATTACAAAAGATATGCATTTATTATAAAAGTTAGTTATAGGTCTAGTTAATAAAATAATAAAAAGCGTTACCGTAAAAGACAATAAAAACCCTGCGGAAAATAATTCTAACGGAAACAGTGTTAAAATAACGATACTCGCAAAAGAAATTGATGATAACGCATCGTATTTAGCATTAAACACCCCTGCCGACGCCATAAACGAAAACATTATCGCTGCGCGTAGCGACGATACCGTAAATCCACATATACCTGCATAGAAAAACAAGCATAATACGGTAATCGGTAGTGAAATATACTTTTTAACCTTAAGTTTATTAAATATAAAAGTCAACACGCCCGATAAAAAGCCTATATGTAAACCTGAAACTGCAAAAATATGCGCGACACCCGCATAACGGAAACTTTCTAACGTATCTAAAGATAAATCGTCAGTATTACCTAACAGCATACCCCTTGCCACGCCAAATGTATCACCAGACAAGCCAACGCTTAAACTATTTTCTATAAACAATCTTGCGCGATAAAAAATATTTTTACCGTCTTTTACTAGCAAAAGTTCTTCTGCAGTAGAATAATTTTTGATTTTTACACCCTCTTTTGCATAATAAACGTTAAAATCTGAATTATAAAAAAGCGATTGATTGTTTACTTCCCCTTTTGAATAAATCCTATCACCTACTTCAAAAGCAGGCGTACCGTCTACGTAGATTGCAAGCTTATAATTTGAGTATGCCCCAGCCTCTCCGTTTAAGGTAATATCATCTAAGATATAGGTCGTTTTGTTATAATCATCTTGCTTATAAGTTGTATCAATTTGTACGATTTTACCTTCTATCTCGTATTCCATTTCCGGTATATAAATACTGTCGAAACGATACAAAGTAACATAAGTGCTAACCCCACCGTATAATGCAAAAAGGCATAAAAACGGTATTAAAAATAATACCTTTTTAACGTACGTTGACTTTTTTAGTAAAAATATAGCAATTATTATTACCGCCAAAAACACCCCAACCAGTACGCCCGCTAAAATAGAGTTGCCTAGTATGAAAAAATAGCCGATTGCACACCCTAATATAAGCGAAAGCGCCGTAAAGAGAAGCGGTCTAAAGTTTATAAAACGTTCACCTTTAATCATTTGTAGTTAATCCTTAATTTAATTGTAAATAAAATATAAAAATAAGTCAATAACTACGTTAAAATTCTTGATTTTTATCAAAGTTTATTGTAAAATCTTATTAACACTTAAGCCTGCGGTGTACGATTGGATGAATCTATTGGGATCCACAATCTGATAATAGGAGCCTGACGTCTATGTTAACTAGTGGCGCTCTTGACCGAAAGGTCGCTAATAAAGAGATACGAAAGTAACAAGCGAGGAATCCACCGTTTTAAAACGGGTTATCAATAATCATTCGTCGGCACAGGCGGGTAAATTACATAAGGCCTCATGGTCAAGCGGTTAAGACGTCGCCCTCTCACGGCGAAATCAGGGGTTCGAGTCCCCTTGGGGCTACCATAATAAAAAAAGAAAGCATGTTTTATGCTTTCTTTTTTTGTTTGTGATTAGTTTTTAGTGAGAGGGGACTCGAACAAGTTCGCCCACTAGCGTGGCAGCTACCCTTTTGTCGTAAACGACATTTCCCCTAGTAGGGGAATCCCCCCTTGGGGCTACCAAATCACAAGCACTTTAACAAGTGCTTTTTTAATTTTAAAATACGTTGGGGACTCGAACAAGTTCGCCCACTAGCGTGGCAGCAACCCTTTTGTCGTAAACGACATTTCCCCTAGTAGGGGAATCTCCCCTTTAATCTACCATAATAAAAAAAGAAAGCCAAAAAGACTTTCTTTTTTATTAACTTTATTTAGTATTTATTTTACCAAATCGTCGGCGATTTGTTTTGTAAGCGGGTACGTCCTTGCGCCCTTAAAGCCTACCTTATACCCTGCAACTGCGCTTGCGTAATTACAGCAATCTTTTATAGATTTGCCGTTAACTAACGCCACTAAAAACGCACCGTGAAAGGTATCGCCTGCGCCGTTTGTATCAACAGCATTTACCTTGACGCTATCGTAATGCAAAATATTGCCGTCCTCATAATAATACCCACCGTTGCTACCATCGGTTACGACTAAAACTTTGGGAGTATATTTAGAATATAAATCTAGTATAGCAGATTTAATATCAGTTTTACCAGTAAAACCAAGTGCAAATTCTGCCGAAGGTATTAAAACGTCTACGTAAGGTATAAGCTTATCGATATCTTTATACAATCCACCAGCGTCTAAACTTACTAAAACGCCCTTGTTTTTAGCGTATTTAGCTAAACTGATAGCGCAGTTTAAATAATTACCATCTAAATGCACGATATCAGCCGTATCGACAGCGCTTAACTTGACGTTAGAAACGTCGTCAGGCACTGTACCCCTATCAAAAACACAAGTACGGGTTTTAGCTTCTTCAGATAAAACTATGTAAGACGTAAAAGAACTTGCGCCCCTGCACACGGTAACGTTATCGGTTAAAACGCCGTATCGGTTAAAATCCGAAATAAGGTAGTTTGCTGAAGCATCATCGCCAAAGCCACCTAAAACTTCAGCCGTAACGCCTAATTTAGAAATAACTACTAACGCGTTACCTACTGGTCCGCCACCACTTAAAAAGATGCTATCCGCCTTTAACTTAGTGTCTTCAGTAGGATATTTATTACAATTGATTAAAGTGTCTAAAACGCAAGCGCCAAGACCTACGATTTTACTCATACTCTACCATTTGCCCCAAGTAATTTAATTTTAGATACTGCAAAGTTTTTAACCGCATCGATAGGGCCTGCCATAAACAAATCGATAGCAATTTTGCTTCTATCAGTTGCGAAAATTTCATCTATAAAAGAATAACATAAATCCGTACCAAAGTTAATTTTACGGATACCAGCGTTAATTGCTTGTTTAATTTGGTCGTCAGGAACGCCACTACCACCGTGTAATACCAAGGAAGCATTAACGCTATTTTTGATTTCTTTAATACGCTCGATTTGTAAAACTGGGGCTTGCTTATATCTACCGTGCGCAGTACCTACTGCAATCGCCAAAGCGGTAACGCCAGTTGATTCCACGTACTTTTTAGCATCAGAAACGGTTGTGTATTCGGTTGAAACACCGTCAACAGCCTTACCTATTAAGCCAAGTTCACCTTCAACGCCAACGTTTATAGATTTTAATAAATCTACAACGGTTTTAGTCTTAGCAATATTATCTTCCATACTTAAAGAAGAAAAATCGACCATAATACCAGTTGCGCCGTTAGCAACTGCAATAGTAGCAGGCTCGTACCCAGCGCCGTGATCTAAGTGCATACATACGGGAACAGTCGCTTTTTTAGCTGCTTGTAAAATAACCGGTGCTAAATAATCAACAAGACCCGTGCTTGCAAGCCTACTATAAAATTGTAAAATTACCGGTGAACGTTGTTCCTCACACGCTTTTATAACACCGATAACGGTCTCCATATTATAAACGTTAAATGCCGGTACTGCATAACCTTTTTCTTCAGCATCAGCTAAAATAGTTTGTAAGTTAACTAACATAACACACCTCTAGTCGTTGATATCATCGTATTCGATTTCGTCGAAGTACTTTGTAAATTCTTTTAAGTAGTCTGAATACTGACCGTAAACTTCAGACATATGATGGATGTAAGGGCCTTCAACGATTTTACGTTCTACCTTAGGTAAATTATCAAATTCCGCCCACATATACGTACCAAAAGTTTTAGGACCTTTGCAAGTGTTAAACTCGCCCCCTAAAAGGTAATATTTGCCCTTTTCTGCCTGAAAACGCGCAATCGTATAACGACCGTCTTTTACACGGAAGGACGGCTTAGTGTTGTATAAATAAGGCTTTTCACCTTCGGCTTTACTGGAAAGTGGGAAAGGTCCACAATGCCATAAAAGTTCAGCATTGTCGTTTTCGGGATGACGTGTGGTAAACTCCCCTTGCAACGGTTTAAGCTTGCCACGCGTTGCTGATAAAAGTAAAACGTTAGTGATGGTCATATAAATATCCCACTCACAAGTAACGTAAATATCTTTATCGGCAAGTAGGCACATAGCTAAACAGGGGTTTGCCCAACCGATAGTCATACCCGTCCAACACTCTGCACTAATTATATTGCAATCGTTTTCTTTAGCGATTTTTTCGTAATAATATACGACGGCGAGCATCTTTTTTAAGAGTTCGTCATCAAACGTGCCTGTATCGAACTTTTGTTTAAGTTCAACCAAATACTCGTCAAGGTCAGCCTGACGGGTTTCATAAATTTCTTTAATATCAATCATAGCCTCGGCTAAATTGATTGCGTTGATATCGATACCAAACTTCTCGCAAAGTTCAAGTTCGTTATACATAATAGACTTAAATGGCTTTACCCTAGTGCCTACCTGTAAAACTTTAAGGTTTTTGAAGTTTTTAACCATACAGCATACGCCAAAAAACTTCTTTAATCCTTCGTCAAACGCCGGTGCTGTAATATCACAATTTTCTATGTAAGAAAATTTAACGTTGTTGCGCTTTAATTGCTTACTCATAGCAAAAAGCCCGCATTGTGTATCCGTATAACGGATATCGTTAGAAAAATTCCTATCCCTAGGGCCCCATAAAAGGGTCGGTACTTTTAACTGTTTAGCAACTGCACCTGCGCAATACTCTTGCCCAAAATTACAGTTTATAATAAATAACGCGTCGATTTCTTGCTTTTTAAAATAGTCCGCAACCTTATCGCAATCTTTATCAAGATATAAAAGACCTTCTTCGTTTAACCAGTCGATATCAACAAACTCGGTTTCGCTATCGGCGTAGTTTTGTTTAATGTAATCAACGCAAAGTTTTTTGTTATCTACTGCGTAATCACTTTGGAAGATACCTATTCTTTTAGGTGGTTCTTTAATCCAACGACGGATGGGAAGTAAACCTATTTTTAACTTGTAATTTAACATACTATCACCTTTATAAGTAAAAATTAATTAAGACTTAAGTCTTTAAGTTTATCTAAAACTAAATTAATATCGCCAACTATGCCGTAATCAGCATAGTCGAATATCCTTGCGTTTTTATCGGTATTTACGGCAATTACCGTACCTACTGAAGAAATCGCGCAAGTGTGTTGTACAGCGCCTGATATACCTAGCGCTATATATACGCTTGAAAAAACCGTTTTACCAGTTAAACCAACTTGATATTTATAGGGTAGTTTACCACTATCGGCAACTATCCTTGAACAGCAAACTTCCGCACCGATTTTTATCGCCACGTCTATAACCTTATCGGTTGAATTTATCGCTCCTTTACCTACGGATAAAATTACGTCGGCACTTGCCTTTTTTGGGGTTCGAACGGTAGCAAACGCAGGTTTATTAGTGCATATAATATCCGCCGTGATAGACCCACTAAGTGCAGGACGGGTTAAAACTAAAGCGCCGTTTACGACGGAAAAATTAATTACGTCAGCGCAAATACCAGACCCCGTTAGGACGGCAAGCCTTGGTGCTAACTGTTTTAAAGTAGGTGTGTCTTCAAATATAACGGCATCGGCGTTTAAAGATAAAATTTCATCTTTTAACGCTTCGTCGCTTTTATTATCGACCTCTAGTTTTATAGCGTTATTAGCAATATTATTGGCGATGCTATAAATATTGCCAACGTATAAAACCCTATTTAGTTTATCGGTTAATTGCACCGTATTATTAACGGTGGTTTTTTTAAGCGATTTTTTTATTACGTCAAAAAGTTCATCCACGGTTATAAACTTACAGTAGCGCCTACCAACGGTGCTTTCGTAAGTTTTTATAACCCTTGTTTTAGAGCCTTTAAGCCCACAATTATCTATAGGTATATTTAAGATAGAATTATCTAAAACGGTAACGGAACTAGCCTTTGAAAAGATTGAAAAAAACCTTAAATTTTTGAACCTTTCAAAGGTATACAAAGTGTTTGGTAAAAGATTTACCGTATTGCCATCGCGAAGCAACAAAGATCCGTTATCGATAGACATAACCCTATCGTAAACGTTAAAATTTAACCTTTTTGCGACCATCATCGGCACAAAACCCGTATCACCGTCAACACTTTGTCTACCACAAAATATTATATCTGGAGAAAGTTTTTTTAACGCCTCGCTTAATATTAAAGAAGTAACTAAAGTATCGCTACCTGCGTAAACGGGGTCGGAAATTAACACCGCTTTAACACCTAAACGCGTTAAACTTTTAAGTGACTCTAAAACGCTATTTGGTGCCATAGCAAGCACGGTAATATCTTTAAAACCTAGCGTTAAAGCACACTCTAACGTGCAAGCATCAAAAGGGTTAAGTTCCCCTTTATAATACTTTAGTAAAACTACCAATTTTTTATTTATCATGAGATAATTCCACTAAAAAATTACTTATTTTTTTGTATTTTTTAAATATCGATTGATATTTTTTGTGATTATCAATATTTGGTACTGTTGTACCAGTAACTATTTGGCATTTTTTTACGGCATCGTCAAAACCGTCAAAATAGCCGACAGCAATACCAGCACACATAGCAGAGCCAAAAGACGAATCGTTATTTTTTGTAGTAACAAGCGTTAAATTTAACGCATCTGCAACGATTTGCCTCCAAACTTTACTTTTTGCACCGCCACCTATAATAAACGCCGTATCGTTTGGAGCGACGCCTTTATCTTTAAGGTACTCGATACAATCTAATAAACTAAGCGCAACACCTTCCATAACCGCACGTACGAAATGCGCCTTAGTATGTAGCGCGCTTACACCTATAAAACTACCCCTAAGTAAAGGGTTAGCGTGTGGGGTTAATTCCCCCGTTAAATAAGGATGATATATTAAACCGTCAGCACCTACCAAAACTTCTTCTGCTAAGGAAGAAAATTCTTCAAAATCACCACCAAAGGTATCCCTAAACCACCTAAGTGAAGAAGCGCACGCCTTTGTAGCGCTACCGGGGTAATATAAACCCTCTTTTAAGTGAGAGTAGTTTATAACGTTTTTATCGGCGTGATAAATATCAGATACGATACAAATCCTGCCGGCAGTTGCTAATTTTAAGGTCATATCCCCTTTATTAACACCACCTGCGGCAAAAACCTCCATAACAGTATCGGTTGCGCCACAAATAACCTTAGTTTTTGTAGTTAAACCCGATAAAACGGCAAAATCATCACACACGTACCCCACCGTTTCTAACGGATTAACGATTTTAGGCATATTGTTTGGTGTTAAAGATACTAAGGATAAAAGATGCTCGTCCCAAACTTTTTTATCAAAATCGAATAGCATACTTCCTTGCGCTTCGATAAAATCGGTACAAAAATCACCTGTAAATTTACCCCTAACAAAATCCTTTGCAAAGGTAACTTTTTTTACTTTGTTATAAACTTCGGGATAGTTGTTTTTAATATAAAGTATTTCAGGCAAAGTCCATATAGTATCGACGTTGTGTTTGCATTTGGAAAAAATTTCTTCACCAAAGTTTTGTTGCAAATACGCCTTTTCGTTAACGCTACGAGTATCCGTCCAGTAAACGGAATTACACACGGGGTTAAAATTATCGTCCATTAATACAGCCGTATGTGTCGCTGCGTCAAAACACAAACACTCTACTAAACTGCTATCTATACCTACTAAAACTTCCCTTATGTTTTTTACGGCAGAGTTAACCCAGTCGGTAGGGTTTTGCTCAGCCATACCGCCTTCACCATAAAAAGTAGGATATTCGGTAGTGGCAGTAGCCACTACCTTACCGTATTTATCTATTAGGGTCGCTTTACTTGCGCCTCCGCCAAAATCAACGCCTAGTGCGTACATAATTTACCTATTTAGTCATCCAAACGTGGTCGTCTTCAGACGTACAGAAGATACCACGGTTTTTACCTGCCATAATCCATAAGCAGTAGTTTTTATAGCCAGGCGCTACTGTAAAGGGGTGATAGCCTTTAGGAACTTCCACCGCGTCGCCGGTTTTAACTTTATAAACTTCGTTTATATCGCCTTCTTTACTATATACCGCTTGGAAGCCAAAGCCTTGGGGTTTATCGAATTCAAAATAATAAATTTCATCCAAAAAGCCTTCGGTAGGCATATTATCTACGTCATGCTTATGCGGTGGGTAACTTGCCCAGTTGCCGTCTTCTACCCAAAACTCCCCAATATATAAAAGGTTTGCTTCAACAGTTTCTGGAAGGTTAAACGCTGCTTTACGCGCATATGCGCCTTTGCCTAAATCTTTAGTTTTAATATCTTCCGTCTTAACGTATTGCGGTTTAAAATATTTAGCGGCAGGCGCTTTACATACGGCAATTTTTACGTCGCCACCTTTACCTGTTACGGTAAAAGGCGTATCTTTACCGATATAAACGGCTTCTGCAGGGCCGTCGAAAACGTTTGCCCTTTTACCAACTTCGTCAAAAGCATACTGACCCGCTTTAACCGAGCATTTACCGTAAATAATGATTAAAGCGAATTCTTTACCGAGTTCGTCAATCGTATAAGACTGACCGTCGGCAAGTTTTAAAAAGTCGAGTTCAGCATAACATAAAGGACTATTTCTGTCCGTAATCATTTTTTCATAACCGTATTTTTCAACGTAAGATTTTTTTAAGTTCATAATTAAATATTCTCCAAAATCATTTCCTCAACGGATAAAACTTGATAGCCGTCGGGGGTTGTTGCCTTTAATGCAAGATACTCTGCAGGGTTTTCGGTAACAATGGTTTTACAATCCATATTGATAGCGTTTTGCCATCTGTTAAGCGCAACTTCCGTCATAACGTTAGGCATATATTCTGCCATAATAAGTTGACCTGCAAGGTTTGCTTCTTTACCGATTAAAAGCATATCTTTAACGACACCCACTTTTGAAATTAACTTTCTACCAGTTTGGGTATCGTCAAGTTCACGCGCGTAAGCATAGTTATCTTGTAAAGAGTATGCTTTGCCGTTGTTTTTTACCTTTAACGAGCCGTTTTCGATTAAAGAAAGTAAATATTCGTTAAAACCGATAACCTTAGCGGTAATATCAATACCCCATTCTTTATATTCGTGTAAGAAAAGTTTATAATCAACTGGATCGTAAACTACTACGGTTTTAAATTGATTTAACTTTTCAGCCGTCTTGGTTGCAACGGATAAAGTCTCAGCCGTCTTACCTGTTAAAAACCACCATGCAGCACTAGAGTCTTGGTCTAAACCAAAACTTACTTTTACACCTGCTTTATTTAATAAAGCGATGGAGTTTTTAACGCTTTCAGGCGTTTTTAATATAGCGTCCTGACCTGCAAAAAACAATACGTCGCTATCGTTATTAACTAAATCGTTTAAGCAAGCGCAAGCTAAAACGCCGTATACGTTACCCGTCGTTTGATATTTTTCAATTAAACCCATAATATAATCGGGCGCTACACCGTTTAAAACGATTTCCGTCTTTAACTCTTGTATAAACACTTTTGGGTCCCAACCCGTCATACAGTTATTAGTACAAGCGCCACAAAGGGTACACTCGTAAATATTATCTGAAATTTCTTTTAACTTGGTTGCGCCACGAACTACTAATGATGCGCCTAAAGCCCTTGCACGCGCGGTGTTTCTTTCTAACCCGGTAGCGTTGCCGATAGGACAAATATGACGACACATCCAACAAAATCTACAACTATCGATTATACCTTTTGATTTTTCGCTAATATTCATTTACCCTACCTCCTATAAACCTAACTTAAACGGATTCATAATACCGTTGGGGTCAAGGGATTTTTTAATACCCTCAAACACTTGCATTGCAGGGCCATATTGTTCCTTCATAAGTCTGCCGAGCTTCATACCAACGCCGTGGTGGTCGTTAACCACACCACCGTTAGCGATTGCCGTACGAACGCCTAAATTCCAGATAGCGTTATGTAAACGCATAGCTTCTACAGGGTCTTTAGGAACGTCTTTCTCATCAATAATAAAGCGGTCGTAAATCATAGAACCCCACTCGTACCAGTGCGAGAAGTGCGCGATAAACTTAGCCTGCGGGAAGTTTGTTTCGATAGCTTCCTTCATAGCGTAATAAATCTTTTCAATCTTATCGTAAGGCGCGATGGTATCCATCGTACCAAACATTTGTGGTAAATCCATCATATGACCTGGATAGAAGAAGGTTATCTTTTCCTTCCACCACTTTTCGCCATATTCACTACCTAAATCTTCCGCACCGTATTTAGCGAAAGTTTCAAGTAAAATCTTTTCTTCTACGTCGACGATTTCTTTAACGCCTTCGTAAGCAATATTCATAAACGCACCGGGCTTTTCTACCCCGACGATCTTTTTGATTAAACTTGCGGTTTCAGCCTCGTTATATAAACGCATAACGGACGGCTTAAACTTTTGTAAAATCTCTCTACTTGCTACAAAAGCAGAGTGCATATCCTTAAATAAAAAGCCCCTAAAACGTCTAACTTCAGGTTGAACGTAAATACGGATTTGCGCTTTTGTGATAATACCTAAAGTCCCCTCACTACCGATAAAAATTTGGTTTAAATCAGGACCAGCAGCATGCTTTGGTGCAGAACTAGTGTTGATGATATCACCGTTAGGTAAAACGACTTCCATCTGTAAAACCATATCGTCAATCTTGCCGTATTTAGTAGATACAACACCGATACCTCTATGCGCCAAAAAGCCACCTACCGTTGAACAGGTAAGCGACGAAGGATAGTGCATGGTAGCGTAACCCTTTTCGTTAGCGGCCCACTCTACGTGTTTGTAAATTGCGCCTGCGCCACACTCTATATACATGCTTTCAGTATTAACTTCGTAAATCTTATTCATCCTCTTAGTATCAAGTAAGATGCCACCGCAAAGAGGTATTGCGCCACCCTGCGTACCACCACCGCCACCCCAAGTGGTTACTGGAATTTTGTAGTAGTTGGCAATCTTTAATACTTTAGAAGTCTCCGTAGCATCTTTTGGTGAAACTACAAAGTCTGCCTCAGGCATACGTCTGCCACGGTCAGCCCACATCCTTGAAAGCCAAAAATAATCTACGCTGTGCGTAACTTTGTCGATTTCTTTAACCGAACAGTTTTCCCTACCGACTGCATCTTCAAGTTCGGTAAGTATTTGAGTGAATAAAAAATCGTTCATAACTACCTCGTGAAAAATTTTTTTGTTAATTAAAGTTGTTTAACGCCTAAAGTATAACACATACGAAAATAATTTTCAAGCAAAACACAATGATAAATTACATTTTATGAAAATAATTTTCGCACTAACCTGATAAAAAAAATTAGTTTCAATTTTTTATTTAATTAATGGGTATATTTTTAATACAACTCAATAATTATATATAATTATATTATCACGAATAAAGGTTGATTTCAAGGAGTTTTAAATTTTTATAGCAGTTTAACGATAAATTATCTATTGACAAGCAATTTTTGTTTTGTTATACTAAGATTAACAAAAATAATTTTCATCGAGGATGTATGAATAAAATTTCGTTAAAAATAAGGATGGTATACGATAATCTTGGCGATGCTGAAAGGCGCGTTGCTGATTTTTTGATGGCTTCACCCGAAAAGTTAGTTCCGTTATCTATTACCCAGCTTGCTAAACAATGTTTAACTAGTGAAGCCACCGTTACCCGTTTAGCTAAAAAAATGGATTACGACGGTTTCCAACAATTAAAAATTGCCGTGGTTCAAGATGCTAAAATCCCTACAATTTCCACAAATATCTGCGAAAACGACTCCCCTTATGATATTTTTAATAAGGTATCTAACGATATTTATTGCTCTTTAGAAAAGACTAAAAAAATATTATCTGCAGAAGATTTAGAAAGCGTTTGTAAAGCTATTTTGATTGCTGACGAGATTTTAATTTTCGGTTTAGGCAACTCAGCTTCAATCGCTTACGATGCCGAGCATAAATTATTACGTTTAGGCTTAAATGCACACGCATGCACGGACAACCATATGCAAGCGATATTATCTTCGCACACGACGGAAAAATCATTTGTAATAGGTATATCCCACTCGGGTAGTTCAACAGATATCGTAAACGCCTTAAAAATTTGCAAACAAAACGGCGCTACCACGGCGTGTTTAACCAACTACGGCAAATCACCCATATATCGCGTTAGCGACTACGTATTAAACACCGTTTCGGACGAAACTAATTATACGGTATTAGGTTTAAACTCTAGGATTGCACAACTTGCTATTATCGATACGATATACTCCTACTTGGTGTGCCATTACGATAACGCTAAAACGGCGATAAACTTGACGGAAGAATCTTTACACGATAAAAAGTTTTAACGTTTTACCGCTATACGTACCCCGTTGTTTTAATTTTTATATTAAAAAAGAACCCTTCAAAACAAGGGTTCTTTTTTTTGCTAAATTATATTTTTAAGATATTTTAAGCTGTTTTCTAGCGCATAAATATTATCTTCAGGCCCTTCAAACTCGATAGTAATACAACCGTCGTATCCCGCCTTTTTAAGGATATTAATACATTTAAAAACCGGTACTACGCCGTGGCCAATTACCGTACCACGGATATAGTTGCCACCGTTAGTAGTTATGCTATATCCATTTGGCATAGGCGCGTCGCCCGACTTAAACAAAAAGTCTTTTGCGTGCATTAAACAAGTGTATTTTGACGCTATTTTACTGCCGTATTCAGGCAAAACGTCGTCACATAAAAAGTTACCAATATCTAATAGCCAACCGTAGTTATCTTCGTTAACGGAAAGTATAAGTTCTTCCATACGGTTAGGTGCTTGAAATATAAAGCCGTGGTTTTCTGTACACGTTTTTATACCGTAGTTTTTGGCATATAACGACACTTCTTTTATATAAGGCGTCATATCGACTATTGCTTTTTTGTAGTCGTAAAACGGCTCTTTTTTAAGGGCGTAACAAACGTCGTGCCTAAACACTTTTGCACCTAGGTTTTTAGCAACGTCTATTTGGAATTTTACCTTTTTAACTTCTTCTAAAATATCGTCGGCTAAAAAGTTAGCACCTACCACGTAAGAGTAAATTTCCAACCCGATATCAGCACAATGTTGTTTAAGGGATTTGGCAAGATTAATTTGGTCGTTACCAGGTAACGCAACAAACTCAATATAATCAAAGCCAAGTTCCTTAGCCTTATCACACACGGCAAAAATATCTGCACCGGTAGCTTTAACGTAACTATTAAAACTATACGTAGAAACACCAATCTTCATAAAAACACCTATAAAAATTATTCGTATAAAACCGCAACGTTTCTTATATTATCGGTAGGCACGGTTTCGTGCAACGTAATCTCTAACGAATAAGCGTAATCGATAGTATTATCAAAACGGAACACGCTTAAATCTTCCCCATTAACTGGGATAGTGATGGGATCACTAAAATCTAAACCGTTAAAAATGCGTACGTCGTAAGAATTTAACCCCTTGCCGTCAATTTTTATGGTATTAAACGGGAATACCCCACCTAAATTCATATGGATGACGTCGCCGTTTCTATCGGTACGCGCAAAACTGTTTGATAGTAAATTTTTACCTTTTACGTTGAAACAAAGTTCTTTAGGTAATTCTTCAAAACAGCAAACCTTAAAGGTACGTAAACAAGGTTTATCTAAAGATTTATTTACATTTAAACGGATTTTACTTGCTTTAATTACCGAAAACTGCTCTATACAACAGTTACCTAAGCAGGTATTTGTAAAAAGTTCTTTCCACTCCCCGTCAACTAGCGCAGAAACGGTATAATCTATAATACGATGACCAAAATCAATCATTTCTTCTAAAATAACCGTATTGATAAGCGTTTCTTTATCAAAAGTGTATTCAATAACGGGACAATCCGTTTTAGATTTATAATAAGTTTCTTCCTTGCCGTCGGTTAACGCTTTAACGTCGTAGCCGTCAAAACAATCGTCAGCGATAACGGTAGCGTTATCTAAAAGGTTTACGGATAAATTCTTTTTTAAGTACGCGCTAAAACCAGAAATGGCTTTTATATCGACGTCGGCAATCAAACCACGCTTGTCTGGTGGTACGTTTAATAATAACCCTGCGTTACGACCTATCGAACAAAAATAAAGTTCAAGCAAATTACTTATCGGACGAACGTATTCATCTTGAGATTTTTTGTAGAACCAACCCGGTCTAATAGAAACGTCAACTTCTGCAGGGATATAACTATCCCCGTTAAGGTTACCACTGTTTAAGTTTTCAACGATTTCAACTAAAACGTCATTTCTATCAACAGTTGCCCAACAAGGTTTGCCTGCGTAACCGCGCTCGTTACCAGCCCAGCGTACGTCAACGTAAGGCGCAGCGCCAAACGACCCAAATATTACTGCGTTTGGTTGTAAAGTTCTAACCAAGTTTGCCCAACGATCCCACTCGTAAACGGCTTCGGTACTACCTGCACCGTCCCACCAAATTTCCCAAATAGTACCGTAGTTGGTTAAAAGCTCGGTAAGTTGATTTGCGTAAAAATCGCTATACTCGGGCTTACCCCAAGTTTTTTCGTGCCGATCCCATGGTGATAAATATAAACCAGCCTTTACGCCAAACTCTTTACAAGCATCGGTAAATTCACGCACGATATCGCCTTTACCATCTTTATATGGAGAGTTTTTAACGGTGTAATCCGTATAAGCGCTTGGCCATAAACAAAAACCGTCGTGATGCTTTGCCGTAAGTATAGCAGTGCCAAAACCAGCGTCTTTAAGCACTTTTATCCATTGTCTACAATCAAGTTCGGTGGGGTTAAAAAGTTTGGGTGAATCCGTACCGTCACTCCACTCCTGCTCGTTAAAAGTATTCATATTAAAGTGTAAAAAAGCAGTCATGCCCCTACGAAACCACTCTTTTTGTCTTTCATTTGGGCAGATAATTTCCTTCTTCATAAATTCCCCTAAATCATATAGAAAAATTATTTATTAAATTATAACATACCAAAATTATGCGCGCAATAAGTTTTAAAAATTTTAAACGCTTTTTATAATATTTTATTATAAAAAACCACCCCGAATCGGGGTGGTTTTTTAATGCTTATCTTTTAATCTTCTACGTTGAACGAATATATGCCGTAGCCGGCGTCGTTATCTATAATAACGTAGTTAATAGTAACGCTTTTTGTACCTACCTTTGCTTTATAAGTTAAATCGTAAACGCTACCGTTGTATTTACTATCATATAAAGTTACACTAAAACTTGTACGACGTTCAAGCACAACGCCATCAGCAAAGTCAATACCATATACGTTTTCTATATCATTAATAACGGTCTTCAATCTGCCAACGTCTATTATGGTATCTTTATGTAAATATTCCTTTGCTAAATCATATTCTTCATAAGTAAGATATGAACAAAAATTATTAAAATGTTCGTCGGCTTTTTTAATGCCTTCTTTCATTTTATCACAAGCGCCACAGCCTGAAAGTAATATTGTAAATATAACAAGCGTTAAAGCAATAAATTTTTTCATAAAAAATCTCCCGAACTTTAGTTAATAAAATTATATCATATTAAGCATAAAAAATCAAGAGGTAAAAGCGATAGTATTAAGGACTTTCGCCTGTGCGACCATACCCGATAAACGGTAGGTATCTACCGTTTACCCTACGGGAAATTGCTATATGCAATTTTCTCCTTAATGCAAGTCCCGACATTTTTGCACAAAAAAACAGCCCCAAGGGGGCTGACTAAACAGGGCTCTCAAAAAAGATTTTGCAAAAAGATTTTTTGGGAAAAAGGAAAAACCCACCCTTTCGTCTTGCAGTTTATTTTTGATAAACTGCTGACTTTTGGTGGTGTTTTGACGTGGTGGAGTAGTCGGGACTTTCGCCTGTGCGACCATACCCGATAAACGGTAGGT
>JAGANI010000021.1 GCA_017624285.1 Clostridia bacterium | reverse complement strand
TTACGACTAACTTGATGGAGCATACCTAAAAGGTATGTAACTGAAAGTTTGGCGCTTAGATTTGAAGTAGTTTATAATTTTATATAATAAAAAAGGCTACGGAGCAATAAATAATTTATTAGCATAGCGCTTTGACGAACAGGGTGTAAAATAAAAAGGCTACGGAGCGAAACGTATTGATTAACAAAGTGCTTTGGCTAGAAAAATACGATAAAGATTACGACTAACTTGATGGAGCATACCTAGAAGGTATGTAACTGAAAGTTTGACGATAAGATTTGAAGTAGTTTTCAGCCAAAAATCAATTAAGTTGAGCGTAGTAGCCGCAACAAAAAAAGCCACCTTGATAGGTGGCTTTAAAATTATTTAGCAAGTTCAGTCGCTCTGGTTTCACGGATAACGTTAACCTTAATTTGACCGGGGTATTCAAGTTCTTCTTCAATCTTTTTAGCGATATCTTTTGCTAAGAACATTGCTTCTGCATCGGAAACCTGCTCTGGCTTAACAACGACACGGATTTCCCTACCAGCTTGGATAGCGTAGCAGTTATCAACGCCTTTGAAGTTACTAGCGAGTTCCTCTAACTTTTGTAAACGTTTTACGTAGTTAGTAGTGGTTTCACGTCTTGCGCCAGGTCTTGCGCCTGAAACTGAGTCAGCTGCTTGAACTAAGATTGCTTCGATAGTTTTTGGTTCAACGTCGCCGTGGTGGGCTGCAATAGCGTTGACGATATTGCCGTTTTCCCTAAACTTTTTAGCAAGGTCAGCACCGATTTGCATGTGCGTGCCTTCGATTTCAAAGTCTACTGCCTTACCAAGGTCGTGGAGTAAACCTGCGCGCTTTGCCATATTGACGTCCACGCCGAGTTCCGCTGCCATAACGCCTGCTAAGTGAGAAACTTCGATAGAGTGTTTTAATACGTTTTGACCGTAACTGGTCCTAAACTTTAATCTACCTAAAGTTTTAACGATTTCTGGATGTAAGCCGAAGATGCCGCACTCAAACATAGCGGATTCACCAGCTTCTTTAATTTGTTGTTCGATTTCTTTTTTAACTTTTTCAACAGTTTCTTCAATACGGGCGGGGTGAATCCTACCGTCTTGAATAAGTTTTTCTAACGCAACGCGAGCAACTTCACGCCTAACGGGGTCGAAACCTGAAACGATAACTACTTCGGGAGTGTCGTCAATGATAAGCTCGATACCAGTGGCGTTTTCTAAGGTACGGATGTTACGACCTTCCCTACCGATGATACGAGCCTTCATATCGTCGTTGGGGAGCGGAACAACCGATACGGTGAGTTCAGTTGCTTGTTCGGTTGAACATTTTTGGATTGCTAAACCGATAATCTCTTTAGCTTTTTTATCAGCTTCTTCTTTAGCGGTTGCTTCGATATTGCGGACTAATACAGCAGCTTCTTTTCTTGCATCGGATTGAATATTTTCAACAAGTTCAGCCTTGGCTTCTTCCCTAGACATTTGCGCGATACGCTCTAATTGAACGAGCATTGTTTCGTGTTGTTTAGAAATGTCTTCTAACTTTGAAGCGACTTCTTTATTTTTTTCCTGCAAGCTAGCCTGCATAGCGCTTAATTCATCATTACGACGGGCAAGCGCGTCCTCTTTTTGCTGGATTCTGTTTTCCGTACGTTGAATTTCCGAACGTTTTTCTTTACATTCACGCTCAAATTCGTTACGGAGTTTTAACTCCTGTTCTTTAGCCTCCAGTATAGCTTCTTTTTTAAGTATCTTGCTTTGCGATTCAGCATCTTCAATCATCTTCGCTACGCGTTCCTCGGTAGAACCTAAACGCTTTTGATCTGCAAAATATTTTCTCAATAAAAGACAAACGAATACTACTGCAACGAGTGCGATAACGCCACACGCTACTAAGCCGATTATTAAACCTGTATTCGATAAGAACAGAGAGCTGTAATTTAAGTGTTGCATAATAATTGCCCTCCTGTTATTTTGCGGTCGAAACCGCTATCTATATACATATATTGTATATTATTATTTACTAAATGTCAATATATGAGATTAAACTTTCTTACTTTCTTTAATTTTTTCAAAAATTTTGCCTTCGATTTCGGTAGCAATTTCGGGGTTGTTTAATAAGTAGTCTTTAGTTTTATCTCTACCGTTTGCAATCTTTTCTCCATTATATGAAATCCACGCGCCAGATTTTTCTAAAATACCAGTTTCGATACCCATATCGATAATACAGCCTTCTTTAGAAACACCCTTGCCGTAGATAATATCAAATTCTGCCACCTTAAATGGAGGCGCAAGCTTATTTTTAACGATTTTAGCTTTGGTACGGTTACCTACTTGCATAGTACCATCTTTTAAAACGTCGCCTTTACGAACGTCGATACGTACGCTTGCGTAGAACTTAAGCGCTTTACCACCGGGGGTAGTTTCGGGGTTGCCAAACATGATACCAACCTTTTCTCTTAACTGGTTGATAAAGATGACGCAAGTGTTTGATTTATTAGTTACGCCTGCAAGTTTACGAAGTGCTTGCGACATAAGTCTTGCTTGTAAACCAACGTGGCTATCGCCCATTTCACCCTCGATTTCTGCACGGGGGGTTAATGCGGCAACGGAGTCGATTACGATTAAATCGATAGCGCCCGAACGAACTAGTTGGTCGGTGATTTCAAGCGCTTGTTCACCCGTGTCTGGTTGTGAAACGTAAAGGTCGTCTAAGTTAACGCCTAACGCTTTTGCATAGGTCGGGTCAAGGGCATGTTCAGCATCAATAAACGCCGTGATGCCACCTGCTTTTTGCGCTTGCGCAATTGCGTGTAAAGCAACGGTTGTTTTACCAGAACTTTCAGGTCCGTAAATCTCGATAATCCTACCTTTGGGGAAACCACCTATACCGAGCGCTACGTCGAGTGCAAGACAGCCTGACGGAATAACGTCAACGGAAATATCGCCTGCTTCATCACCCAAACGCATAATAGAACCTTTACCGTACTGTTTTTCAATTTGTACTAATACGCCTTCCAGCGCTTTTGATTTTTTTTCATCCATAATTTTAAAATTCCTTATATATAAATTAAGACTGTATAACCAATCTTTACATCCTAATTGTAACATAAATATATGACATACGTGCGTCATATATCAAAATAATTTGCTAAATTTTAGTCGTTATCAACTAAAACTTCTTTATTTTTTACGATATAGTTTACGCCTGAAACTACCGTTAAAAGGGTTGCAATAATAAAAATTACGATACCAACCCAAATTAAAATGCTATACGCTAAATTATAAGCAACTAAATCTATTGCGACTAAAAGTATAACGATAGCGATATCGGTAGTAAAGGTTTTTGCTTTACCGATTTTATCCGCTGCTAAAACAAGGTTACGTTTTGCGGCAATCATCCTGAACGCACTAATCATAAGTTCTCTAATCATAATAACTGCTACGCAGATTGAAAAAATCATAACCGCTTGTTCAACCGTAATACCAAAAACGGTTGCACCCATGGCAACGGGATTTGTTATTAAAATAATTAAGGCGGTTGAAACCAACGCTTTATCAGCAATAGGATCTAAAAACTTACCTAAATTTGTAACTAAATTGTATTTACGCGCTATATAACCGTCTAAAAAGTCGGTAAACGCTGCTAAAGCAAATACACCTGCGGATATAACGTGATTAAAAGGGATTGCTTCTATAAAAAATATAGCCGTAAAAATGGGTATAAGTAAAATACGTATAAGCGTTAATTTATTGGGTAAGTTCATCTTCATAAATAAACCACTCCTTTATAGTTAAAATTTAGTTTTAGCCCCCTAACGGGGTAAATTTTATATCATTTTGCCGATTAAATCGTAATCGGTTGACCTTGCTATTTTTACTTGGCATACCTGACCGACGCAAAGCTCGTTTTTGGCCGTAAAATATACTTTACCATCTATATCGGGTGCATTAAAATACGCCCTGCCGTAGTAAAGAAGGTCATCTTCATCAAAACCTTCAACTGTAACTGAAAGCGTTTGTCCCTTAAACGTTTTTAAGTTTTGTTTAGACACTTGTCTTTGTAAAGCATATAATTTACGGATACGCTTTTCTTTAACAGATTGTGGTAATTGCCCGTCCATTTTATATGCGGGCGTACCCTCCTCGCGACTGTATTTAAAAAAGCCTGCGTTAAAGAGTTTTGCTTTTGCAACGAAATCTAATAAATTATTAAAATCTTCCTCAGTTTCGCCAGGGAAACCAGTTATAAAAGTTGAGCGAATCGCAATAGACGGTATATTAGATTTTAAATTTTCGATTAAACTTAAATACCCTGCACCCGTACCTTTACGATTCATGCGTTTTAGGACGGGGTCGGATGCGTGTTGAAGGGGTATATCTATATATTTAATAAGTTTGGGGTTGGTTTTAAACTCTAAAATTAAATCATCGGTAATGTTTTCAGGATAACAATAAAGTAGCCTAATTGCACCAACGTTATCTAGTTTAGAAAGCTCTTTAATTAAAGTAATTAAGTTTACGTTGCCAGCCAAATCTTGACCATATCTTGTAACTTCTTGCGCGACCAAAATAAGTTCGTTAAGGTTGCCTAAAGACGACGCTTCTTCTACCAAATCAGCCAACGGAACGGAGCGAAATTTACCCCTTATGTAAGGAATTAAGCAGTACGTACAATGATTTGAGCAACCATCAGCAATTTTTAAGTAAGCGTAACTTGACGTAGTTAAAACGCGTTCTTTACAAGGTTCACCTGCAGGAATACCTACTGCATTAACCCTATCACCTAGATAAACGCTATCTATTACGTCGTTAATTTTAGCGTAGTCTGAAACACCTAAAAAAGCGTCGGCTTCGATAAGGTCGTCGTAAATATCAGCGATAAACTTTTGTGGTAAACAACCTGTAACGATAAGTTTTTCACACACACCTTTATCTTTATATAAAGATGCGGATAAAACTTCACCAATAGCTTCTTCCCTAGACGATGCTAAAAACGCACAGGTGTTTACTATTATAACTTGAGCCTCAGAAATATCCGAAGTAAGCGTATGTTTTTGTGATAAAATAGCCAACATTTTTTCGGTATCGACACGGTTTTTATCGCACCCTAAACTTATTACGCCGACTTTTTTATTAACGACCATTAAACTTCTCCTTGGTCACCGTATTTTTCGTTAAACTGTTCTTCAGTAATTAGTACGCGTCTTGCTTTTGAACCCTCGTTGGGGGCTACGTAGCCTAAAACTTCCATCTTATCAATCATACTAGCCGCACGTGGATAACCCATTTGGAAACGACGTTGCAACATAGAAATTGACGCTTGACCAGCGCTCATAACAAGTTTAAGCGCTTGGATAAATGCAGCATCTTCACCATTATGTGTGGAAACATCACCACCATCACCACCGACGGTAAGATCACTTTCAGGCGGTTTAACAGCGTTTTCGAGATACTGGGCTAACTCATCGTTAAAGTAAGCTTCGTTGTTCTCAATAATATATTTTACTACCCTGTTAATTTCCACAGGGGAAACGAACGTACCTTGATAACGCTCGCAATTAGGCATACCGCTGTTACGGTATAACATATCGCCATAGCCTAAAAGTTTTTCCGCACCGACTTCGTTTAAGATGGTTTGCGAATCCATAAAGTTCATAACTTTAAACGCAATACGCGACGGTAAGTTGGATTTAATTACACCAGTAATAACGTCTACTGAAGGTCTTTGTGTTGCTAATACTAAGTGAATACCAGCAGAACGCGCTTTTGCCGTAAGACGTTGAATTTTACCTTCGATATCACGTTTGATTTGAGCCATTAAATCAGCCAACTCGTCAATGACGATTACGATACGTGGCATACGTTGAATTTTGCCATTAACAACGTCCTTAGTATCGTTATAACCATCGATATCAACGACTGATTCCTCACACGCCCTGAAGGTAGCGTAACGACGCTCCATTTCTTCAATAGCCCAATCTAAAACGGCTAAAACCTTTTTAAGATCGCTTATAATTTCGTCCGTAACTAAGTGTGGTAAATGCTCGTACGGGGCAAATTCAACCGTTTTTGGGTCGATTAAAATAAGCTTCATATCTTCGGGGCTGTAACGCATGATAAGTGATATAAGCATTGAGTTTAAGCATACGCTTTTACCACTACCAGTTGAACCGGCTACAAGATAGTGCGGACCTTTTGCAAGGTTATCTTCGATTGCTTCACCGATAAGGTTTTTACCGATAGCGAACATTAAAGACCCTTTTTTGTGCTTTTTACTCTCAGTTTCAACCAAAACTTCTTTAAGGGAAACCATGGTTTTTACTTTATTAGCAACTTCTACACCGATAAGGTTTTTACCCGGGATAGGCGCTAAAATACGCACGCCGTCTTGGACTTCTAACGTTGCCATTAAGTCGTAATCGTATTTAAGAACGTTACGTATAGAAACATCAGGCGATACTGAAAACTCGTATCTAGTAAAAGAAGGACCTTGTATATAATTTTTGCCTTCAACAGGGATTTTAAAGTGTGAAAGTTTTTCTTCAATTTTATGAAGGTTTGCTTCGTGATTTTCAACTACTGTTGAACCTTCTCTTTTATGGTCTTCTAGTATACTGAAATCAGGCACGTAGTATGGCCTATTGATAGGTTCGGGTTTCTTTTCAGGAAGCTCTTCAACAGGGGCAGTTGCCATAACGGAAGACAATGGAGAAGGCGTTACCACACTATCCGTCTGTTTTTTTTCTATCTTTTTGGGTTGACTGGAAGTAAAACCTATTACCCTACTGCGCTCAGGCTTATCTTCAGGGATAACTTCATTAGTTGGCTCTGGCCCAGCAAAATAAACGTCGTTTATAGAAGAAATACGTTCATCTTCCTGCGCTTGCATTTGTTGTTTAAGTTCTTCTTCCTTAATGCGTTTTTCTTCTTCGGCTAAACGCTCTAATTCAGCCTTCATTTCAGCTTCGTGGCGACGTTGCTCTTCAAGCTCTAAGCGCTCACGCTCTAACCTTTCAGCCTCCTGTTTTAACTGTTCTTCACGTTGTTTAGCTTCTTCTTCAGCCTTACGTAAAGCTTCTAAACGGTTATGCTCTTCTAAACGAGCGCGTTCTTCTTCTAAACGAGCTTCTTCAGCCTTTTTTGCTTCCTTTTCACGTATTTCGTTAATAAGCGAAAAACTACCTGTTGCGCGCTCTTCACGATTAAAAATCTCGTCAATGCCGTCGGCAACTTCGGGCGTAGCGCAATCGACCTCGTCCACTTCGGGTGTAGCAATATATCTATTGTTAAAATCTATAGCACGATCGGTTGTACTTGCATTATAACCGATAGGTTTATCTTCAGGAATTGCTTCT
Organism: Clostridia bacterium; assembly: GCA_017624285.1. Lineage (GTDB taxonomy): Bacteria > Bacillota > Clostridia > Christensenellales > Borkfalkiaceae > UBA11475. The sequence goes on along the minus strand of JAGANI010000021.1, from coordinate 22,690 downwards.
ACACGAGGGGTTTCTATAATAGGAGCATCTTCAAATCCTTGATACTGAGAAGGAACGTAATCCGTTGTGATTACCCTTTTACCCTCACCACGGATAATCGGGGAAGAAACGCTTGCTGATGACGACGTCTTTTTAGGCTCGTTATTGATGCGGTTTAAAGTCTCCTCCACGTCAATAGTGCGAGGGGTCTTAATGTATTTTAACTTTGCATTTAAATCGTCCTGTGGAGAAACTTTTTTAGGTTCTACCACACCGGCGACGTATAAACCGCCACCCGCATTACTGAGTTTTATGTTTGCAGGCGCTTCTTTTTTGCCTAAGTAATTAAAATCAGCACCGTCTGCCAAAAATAACGGGTTTTTGTGTTTAGGTTCTTCTTTAATAGGTGCGTCGGTAACGCCGTAGAAAGGATCGTTAGGGTATCTTTGCAAAGTAGGTTCTTGCTGTTGTGAAACTTGCTCACTATCAGGTTTTGATGAAACTTCTTGTTGTTTAACAACTTCTACCTTACCTCTTTTTAAAATGGTATTACCTTTGCGAATATAGTTAACAAAACCTGCAACGGTAACAACGATTAATGCACCTAAAACAGCATAAAAGCCACCGTAAGTAAATAAGCGCATACCCCAAAAAGTGATAACGCCTGCAATAACGCCACCTGCCGTAGCGGTGCTTTTACCAGAATCGTAACATGCGGTTAAATACTTGCCGTATGAAAGATCGCTAAAATTGACGGAATTAGCCCCAAAGCGAGCAGAAGTAATGCCGTGTACCAAAAGTACGGCAAGTACAAATAATAGCGATATAAAGGTTGCCGTTTTTTTGGAAAACGGTATAGATTTACCTATAACTAGCGTTACACCGTAGTAAGCGAAAAGCAAAAAGTACGGATAAGCAAAATAGCCTAACGCGCCTAGTAAAAATGCTGAAATATTAGCGCCGACCTGACCTAAAACGGCGTCCTTTGTAATAAGGCAGACCATACATAAAACAGCAAAAAGCACCATTAACATACCAAACGTTTCTTTCGTAAAAATAGTGCCGTTTGATGACTTATTTTCTACCTGATCGTCTTTTCTAAAATTATCCAAAGCAAACTCCTGCCACATTAATTTTGATTTCAAATTAATTATAACAAATTATACCGTCTTTTACAAGCGGTAACGCGCTTTTTTTCTCTTAAAGAGAAATTTTTATTTTTGCGTTATAAAAACGGCTGTTTTTTATTAAATAAAGCAAAATAATACGAAAAATAAAAAAACGCCTTAAAAAAGGCGTTTTTGTGTTTATAGTTATTTTTTAGGGTTATTTTTTTAGATAGTCTAAAATAATTTTTCTATTTTTATCGTCATCACCTAAACTGCGTTTTAACTTATCTGTTTCTATTTTGATAGAAAAACTTGCGTCGTTATTTTTTAAGACGATAATTTCATCCGCCATGGCTAAGGCTTCGTCAACGTCGTGCGTAACAAATAACACCGTGCGATTTTTTTGTGTAATTAAAGCGTTGATACGAGCAATTAGCTCGGTTTTAGTTTTGACGTCTAAGGAAGAAAAAGGCTCGTCCATAAGTAAAACGTCAGCTTCTTTAATAAGCGCCCTTGCAAGCGAAACTCTTTGCGCCTGCCCACCAGATAAATGGTTGGGATAAGCGTTGACTTTATCTTCTAAATTAACGGCTTTTAATATTTTGATTGCATTAATGCCCGAACAACCAACTAACGTTAAGTTTTGTAATGCAGTTAAACTTTTAACCAAGTTTGGCTTTTGAAAGGCGTAAGAAACACTAACACTGTCAATTTGCCCGTCAAATGGGGTTAAATTTGCAATAATGTTTAATAAAGTGGTTTTACCAGAGCCGGACTCACCTAAAACGCAGGTGGTTATACCCCTTTTTATAGAAAGATTAAACCCGTCAAAAACGGTTAGGTTAGCATATTTTTTGGTTATATTTTTTAGATTAATCATACTTCACCCCCGTCGTATTCCACTTAAAAAGTAGTTTAGAAAGCAGGTTGAAAACGACTTCGATTAAAATACCAATAATTACAGCAAAAAGTGTTAACGATGCTAGACGTGGTATTGCAAAATACACGCTTGCATCACGCATAAGCCCACCTAACCCGTTAAAGGTATAAGCTAAAACTTCTGCCGAAACTATTAGTTTAATAGAGAAGGAAAAGTTTGTGCCTAGATTTGATATTGTTGATGGTAAAATTAATGGTAAATACACCTTAAACACTCTATCACTTTTACTTACGCCAAATACTTTTAAAACGGAAATCACCCCGTCGTCGATTTCAGCAAAAGCCGTTAAAAACTGTTGGTATACCATCGGTACTAACACTAAAAGCGATACTACTATAGGCGAAACGCTTGGCGTGGTAAATAAAAGTATTATTAGTAATACTGCCATAGTGGGGACTACCCTTATTACCGAAACTATCGGCACAAAAAAGGCTTTAAGCGGTTTAAAAATTATAGTTACGATTGCTAACGCGCCACCAAGTAGATAAGCAATTACTACCGAATATAGAGTGCGGAGTTGCGTGTTTAATAGCCCATTATAAAAGTTGCCATCCTTAAATAGCGCGCCCATATCTTTAAACGTATCTCTAACGTTTGGAATTACGTAATCGTTTTTAGCGATAAGCGACGCTACTACCCAACAACCTATCATAGTGATAATTGATAGTAACGTTAGCGATATCGATAAACCGTATTTTTTAATAAAATTTTTCATATTTTTACGAGAAGAAAAACGCATCTATCGGAGTGCCGAAAGAATTATTTGTAATTGCATTTATTTTGCTTAAGTATGCTAAAACTTCCGTCTTAGCGATTGAAGCTGTCTTAAAACTTATACCGCAGTTTGAAATTACAGTTTTATTTAAGTTGTTTGCGGTAAACGTGGGAGCAGTGCCTTCGGGAAGTGCTGACGTGATTGCCGAAACTATATCGTTTGAAGAAGTTGCATCATCAATTAAATAAGCGTAATTATCGTTAAATGAAGCAATTAATTTATCGATATCGCTTTTACGATCTAAAATAACGGATTTTTTTGCTACTAAGACTGCTTGTGGATAACCGTTACCGTCGCCGTACATTGCTTGTAAATCACCCGCTAAGGAAAGTTTACCTGCCGTGGCGTTTATTTTTGTTGTTGCAGCAGGTTCGGGTACAACGAAATAATCACAATCTGCTGCGGGGGTTACCGCTGTACCATCGGATAAACCTACTAAGTTAACGGATTCAGTATCAACCGTACCGCTATAAGTAGTAAAAGGAACGTCGTTATCGGATAAAATTGCCTTAAACGTTAAGCCAGGTACGTTTGCTAAGTTAATTACGCCTACTTTTTTGCCTATAAGGTCGTTTAAGTTGTTTACGGTTATATTTACACCCGATTGTTTTTTAAGCAAGTACAAGTTACCCCAAGTAACCACGCCAAGCATTTGATAGCTATTTGCGTTACCTAATACTTTACTTGCAGCGTTAACTGGCATAATAGCGATATCTGCTTTGGGGGTATCGCCAGTAACGTAAGCGTTGATGGTACTTGCCGTAACTACGTTTATATCTAAATTATCTACGATAGTATCATCAGAAATTAACCTTGCAACCGAAAGTGCCGGCGCACCGTCTGGACAGTATAAAGATAATGACGCAGGGTCGTTATCTTTTTTACAAGAAGGTATAATAGTGAGTGCGAAAATAGTGCTTAAGATAAGTAATAAAAATTTTTTCATAAAAAAACTCCTCCCGCCCAAGCGAAAGGAGAACATTTTAAACTATACCCAAAAAGACCGTTGACAACGGTTTGGTAGTAAAATATTGCCCCTGCCCCCTCAGGCGAACCTTTAAGTTTAGGTATTTATACCCTAATTATAAAAAAATTATTATAATTTGTCAACGATTTGAAGATATCTTAGTCTTTACTTAAAAAGTATTAGTTATGTAAAATAAAATTTTCTATAAAAGCCGTTATTTGTTGCACAGCCCAATTTGAATCTGGCATAAATAATGATTCTGCCGTAATCCTAATAACTGGTTCAGTACCAGACGCCCTAACCAAAACTCGACCACCAATTAATTTAGAAGAAACTTCTTCTATCTTAACTTTTAACTCGGGTGAATTTATAACTAATTCTTTATTATTGACGGCTAAATTGACTGTAATTTGCGGATATGCCGTATATGACGACAGTATATTTGAAAATCCCCCGTACTTAATATATACGCTAAGTAATTTTATTGCAGTAGCTAAACCATCGCCAGATGGGGAAATTTCTGGAAAAATAATATGCCCGGCAGGTTCTCCACCCAAAATTAAGTTATCACTTTTTAATCTCTGATAAACGTAAACGTCTCCGACAGACGTTTGCACTAGGTTTATACCATGCTTTGACAGGGATTTTTTTAAACCTAAATTGCTCATTACAGTCGAGACGACTTTATTCTTTTTTAACAACCCTTCTTTTTTTAGATGTGTAGCTAAAATATAAAGCATAGCGTCGCCATCTAAAACCTTACCATTTGCTAAAACGCACATGCATCTATCGGCATCACCATCAAACGAAAAACCTATATCGGCTTTTGTTTTTTTAACTAGTTTTTGCAAATTAGCGATATACGTAGCCCCGCATTTTACATTTATATTATATCCGTTAGGGTTATCTGCAACACTAAAAACAGTCGCGCCTGCCGCTTCTAAAACATTACGCGCTAAATAGTAAACGCCACCATTTGCCGTATCAATAGCAACCTTAACCCCTTTTAGCGAAGGCGATAAACTTGCTAGAAAGTTTGAATACTCTTGAACTTTTTGGGAAAAATCGTACACCCTACCTATATTAGATGGTGGAGCGTATTCTAAAAAATTAGCATCTACACCATCAAGATAGTTTTCGATCTTATCGATTAAACCGTCGGTGATTTTTTCACCATAGCGATTAAAAATCTTAAGCCCGTTATCATAATATTGGTTATGACTTGCCGTAACCATTATAGACGTATCAAATTCATACTTTTTTGTTAAATAACCCACACACGGGGTCGAAACTTCGCCTAAAGAATAAACGTTTGCGCCAGTTGAAGTTAACCCGGATATTAACGCTGGCACTAAAATAGCCGACGAAGCGCGCGTATCAAAACCTATTAAAACTTTGGCGTTTTTACGGCGTTTATCTTGCTTATATTTATTAAAATACCAACCTAAAAACTCACCTATTTTTAAAGCGTGCAAAGATTTGATATCTAAATTTATTTTACCCCTAAAACCATCAGTACCAAAATATTTACCCATTAAAGCCCCCTAATACTTATTTACGACGTCTGCTTTTGATTTGTATATAACGCCTTTATCTATTACGCCCCTAACGTGCGACAACGGATAAATAGAAGCGTTTTTACCTATAACGCTACCGGGACTTAACACGGTATTAGCGCCTACTTCGGCATTATCGCCAACAAAAGCGCCACATTTTTTTAACCCCGTTGGCATACTAACCGTGTTATTTTTAATGTAAACTTCACTTTTATCAGATTTTAAGTTTGAAGCAATAACCCCAGCGCCAAAATGGGCGTTTTTACCCAAAATACTATCCCCAACGTAATTATAATGAGGAACGGTAACCCCACTAAGCAGTATAGAATTTTTTACCTCGGTAGAGTTACCTACTACGGAATTTTTACCTAGAAACACACCTCCTCTTAGGTATGCAAATGGGCGAACCTCTACGTTTTCAGAAATAATACAAGGCGCATTTATTACCGAACGATAGTCAATATCAGCACTTTCATGCACTAAGACACCACGCATTAAAAAGTAATATCCGTTTAAGTTTTTTTCTATAATCTCGTATAGTTTATTTTTTATAAACGGTAAGGCTTCCCAAGGATAGGTAAAACTATCTAAAAAATCTTTAAGTAATTCATCATCGGTAGTAAAAAGGTCTTTGATTTTAACTTCCGTCATAAATCCCCCAAAAAACTTTCTTATTTAGTGTATGACTGTTTTTTGATTTTTGACATAAAAAAGGACGGGTGTACCGTCCTACTATTTATTAAAACTATTTATCAATTTTTTCCTTTTGCTTTTGAATATGATCTTTTATAGCGTGTTTACGGCTATTTTTTAATACTGACGTTGCGTTTTTATCACGCATATCTACTAAAAACATACTGCGCACGTATTTATCTTTTAAAAACTCCCCTATAAAAATTTTACCGATAAAGGCGCGATCTTCATACGGAACACTCCAAAAACTTTTGACAAGTTCTAAACGCATCAAATTGAGTTCCGTCAAAGTTTTTGCGCCTGTTTTGGATAAGATGCCAAAAACTGTTTCAACAAGTCTTTCTTTTTCAGATAAAGTTAACGAGGATAAAATTTCCCTAATCTTAGCATCAGTTTTGTCGCTAGATTCTGCAAAATGCGTACATTTTACAAAACGATTACGCTCCACCCGCCAACTGAAAACGTCGTGTTGAAAAGCCCCTTTAAAAGTACTAGATACGATTTTTTGTTTACCGTAATGGTTAAAAAGCCTGCCAAATAGTGAGTTTTGTGGGGAATACTCTATTAATTTTTTTGCCCTAGATAAAATTACTTCATCATTTATTGGGTTATAAAATCCTGGACCGTCGAACCCCCTAACGGAAACTATTTTTTTATAGACGTCTTCACTAGTATAAAAAAGCGCGTACATTGCTAAATGCGCCCCTTTAGAATGCCCTACTAAATGCAATTTGGTCGCATTTTTTGCAATACGTTCTAAATATTTTAGTGCGCTTTTATGGGCGTTAATTACATCTTTATAGATAAGCATGAAGTCTTCTTTCCAACCGATAATGGTATCGTCAGTACCAGCAAACGCAATAATTTTTTCTTTATTAGGCAAAGTAAAAGTTATTGCGGCAAACTGTTCTTCTTTCTCTTCACACCTAAAGCAAACGTAATCCGACATAATAATATCGTAAAAACGCGGTGCTTTAGACATAGCACGAAATAAATTTTTTGCGCTGTTAGAAAAGATTAACCCGACGTTTGCCTCTAAATTGGCGTCCTTTGAATATGCTTCGTAAGCGTCTTTTAACTTTAAACTTACAGTTACGTCGGTAAAAACCTTATCTATATCTAAAAATGCAAGTTGACTTAAAATTGCGTAGTCTACACCGGAAAATTTACTTTGGTTAACGGTTAAATCACCACGCCAGTCAATATAATCAAAAACGTTACCCATAAATAGTACTCCTTAACAAAAAAGCACGCCGTTATGCGTGCTTTTGCCTTTATGCGAAAATACGCATAGTTATATAATTAAATTAAAAATCACTCAAACAAAGCGTCAACGAATTCTTCCGCATCGAACTTTTCAATATCTTCTAGTTTTTCACCAGTACCAACAAAGCAAACGGGGATTTCAAGCTCTTTAGAAAGCGATACGATAAACCCGCCTTTTGCAGTACCGTCAAGTTTGGTTAAAACAATACCGTCTAATTCGATAGCGTCGTTAAACACTTCTACTTGATTATATGCGTTTTGCCCTGTAGTTGCATCTAAAACGATTAACTTGTAAAAATAAGCATCGGGGTATTCTCTATCAACCACACGCGACATCTTTTTTAATTCTTCCATAAGGTTAGCCTTAACGTGTAACCTACCCGCAGTATCTATAATTAATACGTCGGTCTTTTTGGCTTTTACGGAAGAAATTGCATCGTAAACCACCGCAGAAGGGTCTGCCCCCTCACCATGTTTTACAATTTTTACCTTTGCCCTATCCGCCCAAACGGTAAGTTGATCAGCCGCGGCTGCCCTAAAAGTATCTGCGGCGGCAATCGTTACCGATTTTTTTTGTTTGGTAAAATAATTAGCAAGCTTGCCAATAGTCGTAGTTTTACCAACGCCGTTAACACCTACTACCATTATTACGGCAGGGGTTTCGATATCTAATTCGTCCGCCTCGGTAAGCGTAGCAAAAAGCTCGTCCTTTAAAAGCTCGATAACGTAATCTTTATCGCGACAACGCTCTTCAATAGCGATATCTTTGATATTTTCAACAATTTCGAGCGTAGTGTTAACACTTACGTCGGAAGAAATTAAAATATCCTCTAATTCTTCATAAAACTCGTCGCCGAGTTTGTTTTTTGAAAATAAATCGTTAAGTTTTTTTGCAAGACCGTTTTTTGTCTTGGTTAAAACTTCCTTAATTTTACTAAAAAATCCCATAGGGATACTCCTTTATTCGGTAAATTAAGCTTCTTCTATCTTGACGTCGGAAAGTTTTACCGATACGAGTTTACTTACGCCTTTTTCTTCCATAGTAACACCGAATAAGCTATCGGCCTGCTCCATAGTCGGTTTTCTGTGCGTAATAACGATAAATTGCGTATCTTTAGAGAACTTTTTAAGGTAGTTTGCAAACCTATCAACGTTGGCTTCGTCAAGCGCTGCTTCGATTTCGTCTAGAACGCAGAACGCCATAGGATTGAGCCTTAAGATAGAGAAAAGTATTGCAATAGCGGTTAAAGCCTGCTCCCCACCAGAGTAGAGTGATAATTTTTGGAACTTTTTACCTGGGGGTTGAATCTTAATTTCTACACCGGCATCAAGTTTATCGGTTGCATTAGAATAATCAAGCTCTAATGCAGCGCTACCGCCACCGAAAAGTTCTTTAAAGATTTTGCCAAAGTTTTCATTAATCTTTTTAAAGCCCTCGTCAAATTGAGTAAGCATTTCACCTTTGATGGTATCAAGCGCCTCTTTAATATCGGATTCAGCCTTTTCTAAATCTTCTTTTTGAACCTTCATATCTTCATAACGATCTTGAAGTTCTTTAAGTTCTTCAATCGCGTTAGCATTGATATTACCTAAGAAGTTTTTACGCGTCCTTAAACGTCTGATTTCTTCCTCACCCGCTTTGACGTCGTAATTTTCCTCACGGTCTTTTTGGGCGGATTCGTAAGTTTCTTGATAATCTTCCCAAACGCTTTGTTGTAAATACTCTAAATCAGCATCGATTTTTACGAGAGCGTTTTCTTGAATATAGCGTTTTTCGGTAAGCGCGCTGATTTCCTCCTGAATTTCTTGACGTTTTGCTGTTAATACGCCAAGCTCATCACGGAGTTTTTCACGACGGGCTTCGTTATCGTTGATTTTATCTTCAACGTCTTTAAGTTCTTGACGTTCTTCTTCAGTCATCGCCATAACTTGCATTTCAAGACGGATTTCTTCAATCAACTTCTTTTTAGCCTCAATACTTTTTTCTAAACGAGCGTTGTCTACTTTTAAAGTATCAATCTCGGTAGACATATCGGTAATGCTTTGATCCAAACCATCTATAACGTTAGAAATATCGGTAATTTTAATTTTAATTTCAGTTTGTTCTTGATTTAATTTATCCTTTTTATTCCTTAAATTTTCAGCTTCTAAAGAGTTCTTTTCTGCTTCGGATGAAAGGGTTTCACGGTGTTTTTCTAATTCTTCAGAATCACCAGAAACTGTTAAAAGACGGGTTTTAAGTTCTTCAATTTTATTATTTATAACTTCTAAAACTTCTCTAGCGGCGATAATGTCGTTTTCGGTATCAAGTAACGAGCCGTCTAAAGCGCCCTTCTTTTGACCTTCTAAAAGGATATTTTGCTTATTATCTTGGCTTGCTTTATTTAAATCTTCAAGTTTAGAAAGCGCGATATCACGAGATTTTTCAAACGAATCTTTTTGCTTTTTAACCTTATCCATCTTATCAAGCGCTAGCTTTAACTCGGAAACGACTTCTTCTAACTTTCTGTCATTAGATAGTACGCCTGCTTGACTGTGCTTTCTTGAACCACCAGTCATCGAGCCTTGCGTTGCAATTACGTCGCCGTCGATGGTAACAATTTTAAACGAGAAGGAATATTTTTGCGCAATTTTAGTAGCATTATCGATATTATCGCAAATTAAAGTATTTGCAAGTAAGCCTGAAATAACGTTTTCGTACTGGGCGTCGTATTTGATAACGGAAGTTGCTTCACCCAAAGCGCCTTGCTCTTTAACAGCGGATAAAATTTCCTTACGGACCTCCCTACCTTTAACGGACGTTTTTGGTAAGAAAGTAAGCCTACCTAACGCGTGCGATTTTAAGTAATTGATTAAATACTTAGCATCGTCTGGAGTTTCGGTAACGATATTTTGCGCAGAAGCACCTAAAGCGGTTTCTAAAGCGACGTCAAACTTTTTATCACAGGAGATAAGTTCAGCAACGACGCCTTTAATTTTACCTTTTAAATCTTTATTCGTTTTAGCGTGCTTAAATAGGTTTTGAATTGCTTCGTTATAACCACTATAATTATCTTTATAAGAACGGTAAAATTCTTCCCTAGTTTTTAAGGTTGAAATACTTGAGTTTAACTTATAAATATCGTTATCGGCTTTGGCGATTTCTTCATTTAAAGAACGAACTTCATTTTCCGCCTTAGCGATATCCGCTTTTATAGTATCGGTTAAATTTTTATATTTTATCATAGATTTATCCGATACGTCGATAGCAGAAAGGATTTCTTCCTTTTTAGTGAATAAATCTTGTATTTTTTTAATTTGTTCGTCAGCCCTTTCGGTATAATTTAAAAGTTCGGTATCGGCAGTACCTTTTAATACCTTCTTTTCGGATAAAGATTCTATCGAAGAAATAATCTTTTTATTGCTTTCACGCTCTAAAGATTCACCAAAATTGATAAGTTCGGTAACCTTAGAAATTTCACTCGTAACGCGATTTTCTTCTTCACGCAAAAGGGCGCGCTCGTTACGCTTGTCTTTAATGGAGTTTTTAGCATCTTCAATACCTTGCGTGTTAGATAAAATCTTTTTAACGTTTTCGTCAAGCGTAGCTTGCTCTGCATCGGCTTGTTGCTTAAAAAAGTTAATACGCGTACTATGAAGGTCGTTTGCACTAGTCTTCTTTTCCGCTTGAACGCGAAGTTCTGTATAAACGTGGTTTAAGTTAGAAATAACCTTATCGATAGAACTGGACTCGGTTAAAACTTGATTGTAAAGTTTTTCGTTTTCGGTTAAATCTGTTGTTTTAACTGCAGCTTCTTCCACTAAAGCGTTAATACGATTGTTAATTTTTGCCTTATCCTCTACAACGCTATCCGACTTAGACATATACGTGTTAAGCTCGTGATGGCGCAAAGATGCGATAAGCTCGTTATACTCACGCGTTTTGTTTGCTTGTCTTTCTAACGGACCGAGACGGTCTTCAACCTCGCTCATAATAAGTGCAAACTGGGTTAAATTTTCCCTAGTACGGTCTAACTTACGCTCGTTTTCGTCCTTTCTTGATTTAAATTTAGAAATACCAGTTGCTTCTTCAAATATAACACGGCGATCTTCTGGCTTAGAAGACATAATCTCGGCAACTTTACCCTGACCGATTACGGTATAGCCTTCTTTACCGACGCCAACTTCACGCAAGTAGTTAACGATATCACGTAGTCTCGCACGTTGCTTGTTTATGTAATACTCGCTTTCGCCACTTCTGTATAACTTACGGGTTATAATAACTTCGTTATAATCAAGCGAAGGGAATATTCGGTTAGTGTTATCGAAGAATAAAGAAACTTCACAATACGATAATGGCTTACGAAGTTGCGTACCACTAAAAATAAAGTCTTGCATGTTAGAACCACGCAAAGATTTAGCAGACTGCTCACCCATAACCCAACGGATTGCATCGGCTACGTTTGATTTACCGCACCCGTTAGGGCCTACGATACACGTAACGCCGTCGTTAAACCTTATTTCGGATTTATCGGCAAACGATTTAAAGCCGATTAATTCAACCTTTTCAAAATTCAATGTAGTATACCTTTACCGCAAAAGCGGTTTTACCTTTTTAATGCTTACCGCCTAAACGGATTTTTGCTTTTATATTACTTATTAACCTTGTTTTGGTTAGTTGCTTTTTTTGTTTTATTGCCACCAGTGGACTTTTTAACCACCACTTTTTTTACGGGTTTGGTGGTTGTTTTTTTATTTAACCCATCTTTTTTAATTAAATCAAGCGCGATTTTTGCACTTTGTTGTTGAGCAAGCTTTTTGCTTTTTCCAACGCCTAGCGCAATTACTTTGCCGTTTATGCTGACGGATTCAGTAAACTCTGGGGCGTTATCAGGACCTTCTTTTTTGACTGTTTTATAACTTGGCGCACCTAATTTTAATTTTTGAATATACTCTTGTAAAGTGCTTTTATAATCTTTAAGATCGCCGTCAGAAACGTAACTACTTTTTACTAGACCTGCTTGTTTTACACGTTTTTTTGTTAGTAGCGTTTTATATATAAACTTTTTGGCAGGCTCTAACCCACCGTCTAAATAAATACCAGCAACAACTGACTCGTATAAGCTTGAATAGCACTTTTCGGAAGGGTCTTTAGATATAGTTACGCCTTTACCTAAGATCATATATTTATTTAAGCCCAACTCGAAAACGACTTCACCCAAAGGTTCTTTAGATACTAAACTTTTGCGTCTTTCGGTAAGCCTACCTTCATCCTCGTCGGGAAAAGTGTTGTACAAATACTCCGTAACGACAAAATCTATAATCTTATCACCAAAAAACTCTAAACGCTCGTTATCATTATCCAAAGGGTGCTCGTTAGTGTATGACGAGTGTATAAAACATTGACGGAACAATTTAACGTTTTTAAATTTATAACCTATAACGTCTTCACACTCAGTTAACTCAAAAATCATAATAATACTATGCTTCCTTTAAGGATTTATCAGCAAAAACTTGGTTTAATTTTTCAGTAACGCCGGAAGAAGCGATCCTTACCGCCTGTAACACCGAGTTTTTAATAGTAATTGCTTGCGAAGACCCATGCGCTTTGATGATTAATTTTTTACAGCCCACAAACACAGCACCACCGCCACGCTCGTAATCCATCATATCACGCATTTTATATAAACGTTTTTTAAGTAAAAGCGCGCCTATTTTTGCTTTTAAACCCACTTTGATTTCACGCTTTAACATCTTCATAACCATACCGGCAGCACCTTCAATCGATTTGATTGCTACGTTGCCCGAAAAACCGTCTGTTACAACGACGTCTACTTTACCAGATAAAATATCCCTTGCTTCCATATTGCCAACGAAGTTGATTTCCTTCATCTCTTTAAGAAGTGGGAATACTTCATGCGTTAAGGCGTTGCCTTTTTTATCTTCCGTACCATTAGATAAAAGCGCCACCCTAGGACTATCTACGCCTAACATAATTTTAGCGTATTCGTTACCTAAAAGAGCGAAGTCAACTAGGTTGTTTGCCTTGCAATCAGCATTAGCGCCTACGTCAAGCATAAGCACGTTTTTGCCATCAAGCGTAGGAAGCATCGGGCAAAGCGCTGGACGGCTTACACCAGGAATACGACCTACTTTTAAAGTTGCACCTACTAAAACCGCACCTGTAGACCCTGCCGAAACGAGTGCCGTAGCAGATTCATCTTCTTTAAGGATTTTAAATGCTACGCATAAAGAAGAATTGGGCTTTTTTTTGATAGCGATTGTAGGTTCTTCCTCGCAAGTGATAACTTCGGGCGCGTGTTCAACAAAAACCCTGTCTTTATCAAACGAGTATTTTTTAAGTTCTTCATTAACGATGGTTTCGTCGCCTAATAAAACGACGTCAAAACCTTGTGCTTCGTTTACGGCGTCAATTGCGCCTTTTATAATTTCTATCGGGGCGTTATCGCCACCGAAAGCATCTACTAAAATCTTCATGTAATCCCCTATCGTAAATATTTTAATTTGTAAAAATTAATATTCAAGATTATTAACCGTTCTAGGATAAGGTATAACGTCCCTGATGTTGCCGATACCAGTTAAGTACATAACCATACGTTCAAAACCCATACCAAAACCAGAGTGCGTTACGCCACCATAACGGCGTAAATCAAGATAGAAGCCGTAATCTTCTTTATTTAAGCCCATTTCAGCCATACGGTTTTCTAAAACATCTAAACGTTCTTCTCTTTGAGAACCACCGCAAAGTTCACCAATACCGGGAACTAAAAGGTCGGCTGCGGCAACGGTTTTGCCGTCGTCGTTTAAGCGCATATAGAAAGCCTTAATTTCCTTAGGATAATCGGTTAAGAATACCGGTTTTTTATAAACTTCTTCAGTTAAATATCTTTCGTGTTCGCTTTGTAAATCAGCGCCCCAGTATACAGGGAACTCAAACTTATCTTTAACCTTTTCTAAAATAGAGATAGCATCGGTATAAGATAACCTTACAAAGGTATTGCTGATGACGTTTTCAAGCCTTGCGATAAGCCCTTTATCCACAAAGTTATTTAAGAAGTTTAATTCTTCAGGACAAGTCTTCATAACGTGTTTAATAATGTGCTTAACCATAGCTTCTTCCACGTCCATATCATCGGACAGGTCAGCCAAAGCCATCTCAGGCTCGAGCATCCAAAATTCTGACGCGTGACGAACGGTATTGCTTCTTTCTGCACGGAAAGTAGGACCAAAAGTATAAACGTTGCCGAAAGCCATAGCGTAAGTTTCGGCAGAAAGTTGACCAGATACCGTTAAAGAAGCGGGTTTTTGGAAAAAGTCCGCCTTGTAGTCTACCTTGCCGTCTTCTGTTTTAGGAACGTTATTTAAGTCGAGCGTAGTAACTTGGAACATAGCACCAGCACCCTCGCAATCGCTACCAGTAATGATGGGGGTATGTACGTACACAAAACCTTGACTATTAAAGAACTCGTGTATAGCGTATGCGGCTTCACTACGGATTCTAAACACAGCACCAAAAGTGTTAGTACGTGGTCTTAAATGAGCGATTTCACGTAAAAATTCCATAGAATGGCGCTTTTTTTGTAAAGGATAATCGGGTGTAGAAGCCCCCTCTACTTTTACGGTAGTAGCGGAAATTTCAAACGGTTGACGGTTTTCTGGCGTTAAAAGTAAAGTACCTGTAACGATTAACGCTGCGCCCACGTTTTGTTTTGCGATTTCGTCGTAATTAGAAAGTGTATCCCTTGAAATTAATATTTGACAGTTTTTAAAATAACTGCCGTCGTTAAGTTCAATAAAACCAAAGGTTTTAGAGTCTCTTATGGTCCTTGCCCAACCTGCAACGGTTACAGTTTGACCGCCAAAAGCCGTCGGGTTTTTGAAAATGTCTTTAAGTAATGTCCTATCCATATAAACTTCCTTCTATCTTTTTAGGGGAAGTGATTTTACACTACCCCTTATAATTTTTTTATTATTGTAACATTTTTACAAAGATTTTTCAAGTATTCTTTATATAAAATATACAGAAAAATATCCCAAAAAAATTTTAAAATAAAAAAACCGCAGGTTGCCCTGCGGTATTTAGTTTTATTTAAATTTATAACCTGCTTTTTTAGCAAAAATCCTAAATACAATATAACATATAACTGTTACACCAATAAGTACGAAAGGCGCAGCGCCATATGTAGCCTTAAAGGTATCTTGTACTGCAACAGGATTGCCACCACCAAATTCATAATAGAACTTAACGATAAGCCAACCGGCACTGATGCAAGAGAGAATAATTAAAAGTGAGAAACAAACGTTGATAAATACGATTGCCCTTTTTAACGCTTCTTGTTGTGTAGAGAATAAACCACCACAAGTACCAGCAAGCATACAGCCTGCAATTACTAAAATAATGATGTTAGAATATGCCGTAACAAATAAGTTACAGTTATCGTAATTGATACCAGGCTCAGTCTTACCAGGTTGGAGATAACTACGCATAGCAGCCCTTTCCATAATAGTGAAACCATTGTACCACTCGTCAGTTATCATTTGACCTTTTGCCGTTACGTTATCAATATAGATATCTACGTATTCACAACAAAAGCAAGCAATTAGCGCAATTATAAATACGAAAACGCAGATACAAGCAATAGTACTGTTACGCTCGAAACGTTTTTCTTTTAACATACAAGCCTCCAAAATAGGTTACTGGGCGTCAAACCCACTTATCTTATAATAATATAACATAAAATAACGCGTATGTCAATACATAAAAAATTTTTATACAATATTTTTTTAAAATGACAATAAAAAGCTATTTTACGTAAATATTATATAAGATTACCTAGCAAATGTCAATAAGTTTTATAAATTCAATTATATTGATTTTAACGAAATTTTTCAACTTAAATAACAACTTTTAAAAATATTTTACGCAAAATCGCACCCCGTTGGGGGGCTAAACTAAAAAAGGACCGTTTTTTACGGTCCTTTTAATGTTAAACTTCTTGCTCGAGTTCAGCAATTTCTTTTTTGAGTTTATTACGCATATCGATAAATTTATCAAGCTTTGCCCTTTCGGCATCAACCAAATTTTTGGGCGCTTTATCTAAAAAGCCCTTGTTCATAAGTTTACCACTTGCACGCTTAATTTCACTTTCGGTAGAATCAAGTTCACCTTTTAAGCGCTTTAATTCTTGAGAATAATCAACTAACTCACCCATAGGGATGTAAAGTTCACCAAAATCAAGAACTTGTGAAATTGATTTTAAGGTAAGCTCTGACTTATCGTTGATAAGCGTAACAGCGGAAACACCTGCTAATTTTTCGATATAAACGGAGCCTTTTTTGATAGCGTTGGATAAATCCGTTTTAACGAAAAGTTGTACCTTTTTAGAAGGCGCAGCGCCTGTTTTTGCCTTAGTGTTTCTTACTGCTTTAATTATTGCCATAATAGGCTCGATATCCTTAACCGCTTTAGAGTAGTTAAACTTAGCGTTATATCTTGGGAAGGACGAAACCATAATGCTTTCAGTAACACCAGGTACGTTAGAATAAATTTCTTCTGTAATAAAAGGCACGAACGGGTGCAATAATTTTAAAGTTTCCTTTAATACGTAAACTAAAACACTTAAAGTTGAAGTACGTTTTATTTCGTCATCGCCATATAAAACAGGCTTGGTGAGTTCGATATACCAGTCGCAGAAATCGTTCCAAACAAAGTCGTAAAGTTTGGAAAGCGCAATACCTAACTCGTACTTTTCCATATTGACGGTAACTTCCCTAACCGCTTTATTGAGTTTAGAGATAATCCATTTATCAGCGGAATTAAGCTTGCAGTCTTTAATATCTAAGATTTCTTTACCTTCAACGTTCATCAAAACAAAGCGTGAAGCGTTCCAAATCTTATTCATAAAGTTACGCGAGCCTTCAAGTTTCTCGTCAGAAAATCTAGTATCAGAACCCGGTGCAATACCATTGATTAACGAAAATCTTAAAGTATCAGCGCCGTATTTATCGATAATAAGAAGTGGATCGATACCATTACCTAATGACTTACTCATCTTTCTGCCCTGAGCATCACGAACGATACCGTGGATTAATACGTCCTTAAACGGAATTCTATTCATGTGTTCCACACCAGAGAAGATCATCCTTGCTACCCAGAAGAAAATAATATCGTATGCGGTAACGAGAACGTCCGTTGGATAAAAATACTCTAAATCTTCAGTTTTATCGGGATAACCTAACGTGGAGAACGGCCATAATGCTGAACTAAACCAGGTATCTAAAACGTCCTCATCCTGCTTGATATTTGCCGAACCACACTTGGTACATACGTGTACGTCTTCCTTGCTAACGATAATTTCACCACAGTCTTGACAGTAGTACGCAGGAATTCTATGACCCCACCAAAGTTGACGAGAAATACACCAGTCTTTAATGTTGTTCATCCAGTTATAATAAATTTTTGAAAATCTTTGCGGGATGAATTTAATCTTTTTATTTTTAACAACGTCTACCGCGGGTTTAGCAAGAGGTTCCATCTTAACGAACCATTGTTTTGAAACGGTAGACTCTACAGTAGAGTGGCACCTATAACAATGACCTACGTTGTGATGTAAAGGCTCGGTTTTTACAAGTACGCCTAAAGCTTTTAACTTTTCAACAATGACTGGACGATAATCCGCAGAAGGCATGCCCTCACACTCGCCTGCAAGCGCGCCCATAGTGCCGTCGTCGTTGATAACCTTAACGATTTCTAGATTATGTCTAAGACCTACCTCAAAGTCGTTAGGATCGTGAGCGGGGGTGATTTTTACTGCGCCAGTACCGAACTCCAACTCAACGTAATCATCTGCAACGTTGGGAATTTCTTTATTGATAATAGGTAAAATAACCGTTTTACCGATAAGGTTTTTATAACGCTCATCCTTAGGGTGAACTGCTACTGCAGTATCACCGAGCATGGTTTCCGGACGTGACGTTGCTACTACTACGTAGTCGTCGGAATCTTTTACTTGATACTTTATATGCCAAAGGAAAGAATCTTCTTCCTCATACTCAACTTCAGCATCGGAAAGAGCAGTTTTACAGCAAGGACACCAGTTTATAATCCTATCACCTTGATAAATTAACCCTTTATTGTAAAGGTTAACGAAAACCTCTTTAACCGCTTTAGAACACTTATCGTCCATAGTAAAGGAAAGCCTTGACCAATCACACGAAGAACCTAACTTTTTAAGTTGCTCAACAATCCTGCCACCGTATTTATCTTTCCAAGCCCAAGCCCTTTCTAAAAAGCCGTCGCGACCAACGTCGTTTTTAGTTAAGCCCTCGGATGCCATTTGTTCAACAATTTTAACTTCGGTAGCGATAGAAGCATGGTCAGTACCAGGTAACCATAATGCGGAATACCCCTGCATGCGCTTAAACCTTACGATAGAATCTTGAATAGTATTGTTAAGCGCGTGGCCCATGTGGAGTTGACCAGTAATATTTGGTGGGGGAATTACGATTGTAAAAGGAAGTTTTTCACGATCAACCTTTGCTGTAAAATAACCTTCCTCCTCCCACGTTTTGTAAATCCTGTCTTCAAACTCAATAGGATTGTAGGTTTTAGACATTTCCATATAAAAATCTCCTAATAACAAAGCATATACTTTGAATAATATCTTATAAGCACTTTTTGATAGTGCATCTTGTATTATAGCCGATTTGCATTTACTTGTCAATTATTATTAGAAGTATACATTTAAAAATTAACCCTTTTTACAACCATAAATCCGTTACCAAAAGGCTTTTTTAAGGCATATTATAGTATAAAATACCTTTTAACAGGAGATCTTTATGAAAAAATTTTTAACCTTATTTTTGGCGTTCGTCGTTAGTGTTATACCTTTTGCTGGTTGCAAAAACGACGGCGACAAGATAAAAATTGAACTTAACGAAGTAACACACTCGGTTTTTTACGCCCCTTTATATCTTGCTATCGAACTTGGATATTTTGAAGAAGAAAATATTGAAATTTCGTTAACCAACGGTGGTGGCGCAGATAAAGTTATGACGGCGGTCGTATCTAAAAATGCAGATATCGGTCTTATGGGCCCCGAAACGGTATTATACGTAATGGCACAGGGCAAAAAGGATACACCTAAAGTGTTTGCCGATCTAACGCAAAAAGACGGTGCGTTTTTACTATCTAAAAACCCTGAACCAGATTTTAACCTAAACTCCTTACGTGGTAAGGATATTTTAGCTGGGCGCGAAGGTGGTGTGCCTGCCATGAGCTTTGAATATATACTTCATCAAGCAGGTATGACAAACGGCGTTGATTACACGCTTAATTTTAGCGTGCAATTTAACCTTATGACCCCCGCTTTTGAATCTGGCACGGGCGATTACTGCACTATGTTTGAACCGACTGCTTCTGAGTTTGAAAAAGCCGGCAAAGGTTATATTGTTGCAAGCATGGGCGAACTATCTGGTGAAATCCCCTACACTTGTTTTATTGCTTTAGAAAGTTATTTAAACGATAATCCCGACGCTGTAAAAGGGTTTTTAAGAGCAATTAAAAAAGGTATGAATTATCTTTTAACGCATACCGACGAAGAAGTTGCGAACGCGCTTTCAAATCAGTTTGTAGGCACTAGTGTGGAAAGTTTAGCTACTTCAATTAAAAACTATAAAAGTATTGAAGCTTGGAAAACAGATTTAATACCCACCAAAACCGGCTTTGAACGTTTACAAGATATTATGACTTATGCTGGTGAATTAGATGAAAAACTGCCATATGATGATATAGTCGATATTACCTTATTAAACGAAATTAACGGGTAACGTATGGCGCTATTTTAATTTTTACAGGAGAAAAACAAATGAATAAACTTTTGGAAATTAAATCCGTTTCCCACGTGTACCACACAAAAGAAAACGAAACCATAGCGGTAGATGATTTAAGTTTTGACGTTTTTAAGGGAGAGTTTATTTCCGTAATAGGTCCGTCAGGTTGTGGTAAGACGACGGTTTTGTCTTTGATAGCTGGGCTATTGCCCCCTTCGCGGGGTGAGATTTTAATATCAAATACCCCTGTAAAAGCAGGTTCGGATAAACTTGGTTATATGTTACAAAAAGACCAGTTATTCCCCTGGCGTACTATTGAAAAAAACGTGTTTATCCCACTTGAAATAAAGAAAAAATTAACTGACGATGCAAAAAATTACGGCTTGAATCTTTTAGATAAATACGGGCTTACTTCTTTTAGAAAAAGCTACCCGTACGAACTATCTGGTGGTATGCGCCAAAGAGTTGCGCTTATAAGAACTCTGGTTGCTAAACCAGAGCTTTTACTACTTGACGAGCCGTTTTCTGCACTAGATTACCAAACACGTTTATCGGTTTGTGATGACGTTTACAAAATTATTACCGAACAAAACGTAACTGCAGTACTAGTAACGCATGATATTAGCGAAGCGATTTCGGTTTCGGATAGAATTATCGTTTTAAGCAAACGCCCTTCTAAAGTTAAGCATATTTTTGAACTTGATTATGGTAAAACAACACCCTTAAAAAGACGCGAGACGTCGAATTTTTCCAAATGGTTTGAACTACTTTACAAGGAGATTACCAATGATTAACGAAAAAAAATATTCACTTGACCATATTCGATTTTTACGTAAAGAAAGAAACGAAACTATTTTTGTGTACGTTTTACGGTTTAGTTTACTTGCACTTTTATTGCTAGTTTGGGAAATTTTAGCAGTTAATAACGTAATAGACCCTTTTATTACCAGTTATCCTTCAAAAATTTTTACTACCGTTATCGAACTTTTTAAACACAACGACCTTTTAATGCATATAGGCGTAACTTTGTATGAAACCTTTTTAGGGTTTATAATATCAGTAGTTGCAGGGTTTATAATTGCGCTAATTATGTGGCTTTCCGTTAGATGTAGAAGGGTTTTAGAGCCTTACGTCGTAGTGCTAAACAGTTTACCTAAAATTGCCCTTGGACCTATTATAATTGTATGGTTTGGCAGTGGCAATAAAGCGATAATCGCTATGGCTGTTTTAATTAGCGTAATTGTTTGTATTATGACGATGCTAGGCGGATTTTTAAGTACCGATAAAGATAAAATTTTACTTTTAAAAAGTTTTGGCGCTAACAAATGGCAAATTATGACAAAACTAGTGATACCATCTAACCTACCCACCTTTGTAAACATGCTAAAAATTGCGTTAGGCATGGCGTGGATAGGTTCTATTATGGGGGAATATTTAGTTTCTAAAGCAGGTTTAGGTTACTTAATAGTATACGGAAGTCAAGTATTTAAGCTTGATTTAGTTATGGCGTCAACAGTTGTCCTTTTGGTGTTATCTGCACTAATGTACGCGTTTATAACCTTGTTTGAAAAACTTGCTATAACTTATAAAACCGATAGTAATTAAACAATACCTTTAATTTAAAAAAGAAAATCGCCCGAAATTATCGGGCGATTTTTAACGTGTAAAAATTAAATTATTTTTTAAGATTACGTGCTTCTAAAGCTTCTTGGTTTGCTACCTTTAAGGTAAATACTGCTGAAGAAAGTTCATCATCATCAGTGATTTTGAAACGCATGGGCTTCGGCTTAATTTTTTTACCAGTTTCTTTAGCGTAGTTTTTAAGGTCAGCATTTACGATAGTGCAATCTAATACGATAGTGCCTCTAGCGATTTTAATTTTAGCAATAGTTGCTTGACCTTGCATAGCTGTGTAAGCATATAAAGACTCTTTACAACGAATTTTTTCAAGTGAAACTACTTCGTTAATAAGTTTATCGTAAAGATCTTTGTTGGTTTGGTTAAGTTCTGCATAAGCTTGTTTTAAGGTTTTACGCATTTCCTTTTCAGACTGGAAGGTAACCTTACCATCGTCTTCAGCAGGTTCTTCAACTACAGCTTCTTCAACTGCTGTAACAGCAGGTTCTAAAGCTACAGCTTCTTTTTCTACTTCTTTAGCAGGTTCAACAGGTGCTTGTTGATATACTACTACAGGTTGTGCGTTAGCATCGTTACGTCTATCGCGCATGCCATTGATGATTTCACAAAAAGCAAGTACCATAATACTAATTGCAGCGAGTACGCAAACAGCGATTAAAGTTAATAACATAATTTGAATCATAGCGTTTTTTGCATAATCTTCCGATTACGCGCCTCCTTTAATTATTTACCGATAAACTAAAATATTAAAATACTTCTATCGAGATTTTTATTGTAAGATCTACTTACATTATTAATTATATCACTAAAAATGCAAATGTCAATTTGTTTTTGATTTTTTTGCCTAAAAAATGCAAAAATTATTAGTTTTTTTATAGCAATAGCCAATACTACAAAAAAATCAGCTATACCGTCCTTTTATATTTTTAAGTTTTT
>JAGANI010000020.1 GCA_017624285.1 Clostridia bacterium | reverse complement strand
TGAAGTGAACCCTATTTAGTTCACACAATAAAAAGCCAAAAAAAGAAAACCTCTTATGATATAATTTTCATAGGAGGTTTTTCTATGGCAAAAAAAGGACAAAAATTTAACAAATACACACCAGAACAAAGAAAAGAAATATTAGATAAATATTTATCTGGACAGGGAAGTCAAAATTCACTTGCAAAGGAATATGGTATTACTCGCAACACAATTAAAACTTGGATAAGCGCATATAAACAAGATATTCCGTTAGGATATCAAAAGAAAGGCAGACCAAAAGAAGAAAATATAGACTACAAGGAAAGATATGAAATACTAAAAAAATTCCGCGCCTTCATAGAAGCACAACGAGAGAAAAAGTAATCTTTATCAATATGCATATCAAAGATTACAAATTAGACAATATGTGTGCTACTTTAGAAATTAACAAGAGAACGTACTACAAATATCGTAATACTCAAGATAAAGATTATTACGACTATCTTCTAATAAAAGAGATCTTTGATGAAAGCAAGAAAACTTATGGATATCGTAGGATATGTGATGGCTTACTAATTAAATATGGTGTAATATTTAATCACAAAAAAGTTCAACGTATTATGGCAAAATATGCCTTAAAACCAGAATATATTAAGAGAATTAGACCAAACTACAATGCTAAACGTATTGAAGAAAACGTTAAACCTAATTTATTAAAACGCAACTTTAAAACTAATATTAAAAACAAGGTTTGGTTAACGGATATAACTTATTTAATCTTTAACAACAAACGCGCATATTTGTCCACAATAATTGATTTATATGATAGAAGAGTTGTTGCGTATAGAATAAGTAAATTTAATAATCTTTCTATCGTAACAGACACATTAAACCAAGCATTAGCAAAAGAAAAAGACGTGCACAACCTAATCATTCACAGCGACCAAGGTTTTCAGTACACGTCCCACGAATACAAAGTCGTTTGCGAAGCTAATGGAATCACTATTTCCATGAGCCGTAAAGGTACACCTATTGATGACTCTCCGATGGAGAGTTTTCATAGCATACTCAAAAAAGAGACTTTGTATAATAATTATATCACAAATCTAGAAGAATACATAGCAATTGTTGAAGATTGGTTAGAATTTTACAACACTAAAAGATTAAAAAACAGGAAGAAAACTTAATTTCTTCCTGCTTTGGCTTTTTTATTCGCGCACTTTTTGGGGTGCAGTTCAAATACGTCGGCTTAAATTTTATAATTCAGAACGGTAAACGTCAAAGTCTTCAAGCGAAATTTCTAAATTAGCGTTTATAATTCGCAATTCGTCGATAAACTCTTTATTAAGTTTTGCATCTTTAATAATCACGCGGAAAACAAGTTTATACATACTACCCATATTTATAAGTTTAGAACGTATAAGTTCGTGTTTAGTGGTGTACTTTTCTAAAACGGTAGTAAAGGCGTCAACGTAATTAAGGTCTTCAGGTACGGTAATTTTTAAAAACTTTTCGCTTGTGGTAGTTTTTAAATTAAACAAGTTAAAACTTGATAATAATAAGTAAACGCCCGCCATTAAAATAGCAAAAATTACACCGTAGGCTATAAAGCCCATACCGAAAGCAAGTCCGCTAGCAACGGTTATAAATAACGTTCCTATTTCTTCAGCAGAACCTGGCGCTGAACGGAAACGTATTAAAGCAAACGAGCCCGCAACCGCAATGCCCGCGCCTATGTTACCGTTTACAAGAGCAATTACCATCATTACAACTGCGGGTAAAATGGCAATAGTTATAAAAAAGCGTTTTGTCGAGCGCATTTTAAGCGATAATAAAAGCGCTAATATAACACCCGTAGCAAGCGCCGATACAAAACATATAAAAAACGATGAAACGGTTAACGTTCCGTTTTGAATTACGCTATCAAATATTTTATCCAACGTTTTCTTCCCCCTTTAAATTTAAGTTAAGTTCTTTTAAATGCGCCGTTCCGTATTTTGAAAACGAACGCTTATAAAGTTTAAGGTCGCTTAAAATTTTAACAATTTCAAGCGGAATAGCGTAAGGAGTTTTTATTTCCATAAGCACGCTGTTATCAGTAATTAACACGTCGTTATTACTGTTTTTAAACTCAAAATCGCAAGTGCGGTAGCGTATGTTTTTATCAAAGGTTACTCTAAGTTCAGTTTCGTCGTTTTTAAAAGCGATACGCTCGCAAGATATCATTGTTGACGGTTGTAAGTTTTTGTAAAATGAAATAAAATAGTCTATTTCGCGTTTAATTTGCCCGTCAAAATCAACGGGTTTTCCGCTTAAATAATCAAAAGCGGTTTTTTCTAAAAGTTCAATTCTACGTTTATATACAACTCCGTCAACTTTGCGTTTAAGTTCTATAAAAACGTTACCGCCCTTTTTACTGCCGTACTTTCTAACGCGCAACTTTTCTTTAAAAGGCGGTTTTTCAACCGATTTACGAATAATACGCTTATCGGGAGTATCGTAATACAAACTGTATACGGTGGTTTCACCGTATTCGTCTGGCTCAACGAATTTAGAAAACTTATCAATAAGCAATCGCATAATTTCAGGGGTTATTACGTATTTTAATTCGTTACGCTTAAAAACGTACTTCTTTTTCATAACTTTCTCCTTAAATTTTGCTAGTTGTATTAACGTGTAAATATATTTTAACACATATTAAACCAAATTTAAAGGGCTTTTTAAAATTTTTATTAAATTAAAAAACCACCTACATTTTCGTAAGCGGTTTATCTTTACTTGTTTTTTTTGCTTTTGTAGATAAGGCGCATTAAACTTTCGCTCATATTTATATTTTCACAAACGGCGCGCCCTTCAAAATTAAGGTCGATAGGCGCAAAATTCCAAATAGCCGTAACGCCTAAATTAACAACTCTTTCGGCAACGGTTTTCGCTTGTTCTTTTTGAACGGAAATAATTGCAACGTCTACTTTATGAGTTTTAATATAGTTATCAAGTTCAAGCATATTTAAAACTTCAATATTGTTTACGTTTTTAACGTGCGACGTTTCTATATCAAATACCGCGCGCACGTATACGTTTTCGTTTTCAAACCCCTTATAGTTAGCAAGCGCTTGACCTATACGTCCGCCACCTATAATTATTGCGTTGTGATTATCGTTAAGCCCTAAAATTTCACGAATACGCGCCTTTAAATAATCGGTATCGTAACCGTAACCTTGCTGACCAAAACCACCAAAGTTAGATAAGTCTTGCCTAACTTGCGATGCGGTTATATTTAACGCTTGCGAAATAGTTTTACTTGAAACGCGCGTTATTTTACGCGAATCGAGTTCTTGTAAGTATCTATAATATTTAGGAAGCCTTGATATTACGTTTTCGGAAATTTGTTTGCCGTTCATACTAATCTCCTTGCAAAATTTATTAATATATGGTAGAATTTTTTTATGATTAAAATTAGCGCAAAACTTATAAAAAACCATAAAACTATAAAAACAGCGTCGTATAACAGCGTAAACGAATACGATAGTAACGATTTTTACCTTTATATTTCAACTCTTGCGCGTTCGCTTGATATTGAAACGCCTATTATTATAGCCTACCACCGCGAATGCTTTGAAAGTTTTAATTCGCTTAAACTTACCGCCGACGATTTTATTGATAAAATAAACTTTGATTATATGTTTATTGAAAACGACGATAGGTAGTTATAGGTATTTATATGTATTTTATCACAATTTATTGCTTTTAACAACAATTTAAACATTAGAAGACTTGCTTTTGTAAGTCTTCTTTTATTTTAATTTTATTCTTGATAATTATTTTTAGGTGTGGTATACTAAAGGTGGCGTACAATTTAATAGTTTACGAGATGACTAACCAAGGGCATATTCTACCCTTTTTTTGAACATACTCCCATTATAGAATTTTGTAAAAATGCAAACTTCAAATGGGAATGATTAGTCATTTCTATTAAATTGTACGCCATACAATGGAGTTTGCGTTTTAGTGCGTTAGCTTCGGTTGACGCACTTTTTTTAGGTGAAACGTTATGAATTACTGCAAAAGTGATTTAGAAAAGTTGAATATTTTTGCGCTTAGAGAGCTTGCTTACGAACTTAACGTTAAAGCGCCCACTACGTTAAATAAAAAACAACTTATTGATGAAATTTTAAATATTACGACCACCCCTAATAAAAAGCCTTCTAAAAGGGGGCGACCTAGACTTAACACGTCGCTTTATGACACTAAAATAGAAAAAACAGACGTTAAAAAGGAAGAAATTATTGACGAGTTGCTTGAAAAATTAAAACAAGAACTTTTAAATTTATTATAGTTAAAAAGTAAAAACGCGCTATACGTAATAGTATAGCGCGTTAATTTTTACATAAAAATCCCCCCACCTGCCTGGTGGGGGATTTTTGGCATTAAGCCTGGTAATCGGTCTGTGTTATTAACGCGTTTAATAACGTTGAGAAAGTCGTTAAGTGTGAAAGTGGACGACCGGGGAAATAAGTTTCGATATACTCGAGATAATCTTTGGGGGTATTCATAATCATACCAACAAGATAAGTTTCGCCGTAACCGTCGTATTCGTTTAAAGGACCGGGGATTTCCCAATTGGTTGCTTCAAAGTAAAGATAGGTTATACCTTTATCTTTAAAGGGCGCGTGGTCCGACCAGTCGCCAGTGGAAGGAGCGGCATATAAAGGCGTGTCGTATCCAGGCGTCGGGTTGTCGTATGTCCAGGGGTTTGACTTCATATCAAGACCGAGTTTTTTAGAAATTGCCATAGCGTTATCAAACGCTTCTGTTTTAGTAACGGTTTTAGTATCGTCATCGGCTACGCCACCGTAAATATAGGTGTAATCCCCACAGCCGAGCGAATCCATATTAATCATATATAAAGTGTTGTCAATTTCTTCTTGGCTCATATTATCTGCGTAATGCTTTGAACCGTATTTGCCGTATTCTTCTGCCGAGAAGAAAACAAATTTTAAGGTGTATTCGGTTTCAACACCCTTTAAGTGTTGCAACGTGGTAACTGCAAGCGCTACCGACGAAGCGTTATCGCCAGAACCACTACCGTCGTAGTGCGCACCGATGATAATTTGCTTATCCGTTTTACCTTTATGCGTTACGATAAGGTTTGCAGTATGTATGGTTGCCTTTACGTGTGTGCCAGTGCCTTCCTCAGTGGCTTCCGTATAAGACCAACCGCTACGAACGTATTCTTTACCATCGGTATCGTAATCAGCAGTGATAGCTTCTTCGTTAGCTTTTTTAACGTAAGTGGTGTAATCAAAATTTTGGTAAACTACGTCGTCTTCGCTATAACCAGCCTTCATGAGTTCCCACGTTATCCACTTTTGGCAGAACTCAAACTTATCGCCATAGATAAAATCCCTATCCTTAACGTTTTTATCTAAATAAACTAATTTATCATAAGCCTCTTGGCCGTAGTTAGATGCAAGCTTCCCTTCAGGTACTTCCTCAGGTAAAACCTCCGCGCCGATTTTGTCTAATAATGCAGAAAGTTTATCGTTTTCTTCTTGTAAAGAAGCGATTTGGCTTTCTAAATCTTCGATAGAAGTTACTATCGAGTTAGACTTGTTGTCTAGCGCATCAAGTTGATCGGTATTGTTGCAGCCCGCGCCTGCAAACGTACCAAAAGCGAAACATGCACATAATGAAGTTGCTACAATGGGTTTAATAAGATGTTTCATAAAATACCTTCCTTTTGTCGACCGCCCTTCCATTGGTCGACTTTTTTAATATGGCACTATAATATACCCTTTTTTTAATATTGTCAACTGTTTTTATGTATATTTTTTATTTTTTTTCAATTAATTTTGAATATTTTTTATTATTTTTGTATTTTTTTATGTATATTTTTATATTGATATACATATTTTTGAATTTATACGCTTTTTTATGCATTTTACTTTTTTGTTTATTTAAACCAAAAGGGTTTTTCAAATGGTTTTGCCTTAATATATATAATATATAAAGTAAATTATATAAATTTAATCATAAATAAAAAAATGGGGCGACCAACCCCACTTAAAAAAATAAATTAATTTATAAAATACTTAAACCACTAGCCCATAAAATAAAAAAGAGCGGTTAAGCCGCTCCTTTTAAATTAAAAATTAAATTAGTCTTGGTATTCAGAAGTATAGTTATCAAAATAACCTTGAATCCAAATAATAGGCGTACCTTTATCGCCCGAGCCTGAAGTTAAATCGCAAAGTGAACCGATAAGGTCGGTTAAACGACGTGGCGTAGTACCCATTTGACCAACGATGTTTTCGTCTTTTGCAGAAATCTTACCTTTAATTGCTTCTTTAAGTTCTTCACCAGATAAGTCAGCAAAGTCGTTATCAGCAAGGTATTTGATTTTAAGTTCATGCGGGGTGCCTTCTAAACCCTTGGTGTACGCGGGTGAAACTACTGGGTCGGCAAGTTCCCAAATTTTACCAACAGGGTCTTTAAATGCGCCGTCGCCGTAAACTAAAACTTCAATCTTTTTGCCGGTTGCTTTGTAAAGTTTTTCAGCAATAGCATCAACTATTGGTTGGCAATCACGCGGGAAAAGTTTAACTGTATCTTCGGTGGATTTGTTTGAACCTAATAAACCGTAATCTTTATTATAACCACTACCATCTACCGGTGCATTTAAAACCTCGTCCATACCGATAACGTTTGCACCTAATTCTTTTAAGATACGTTTTGTGCGGAAACGTGTGTGAATATCACAGCAAAGTACGTTGTTGGTGTAATTTAAGATAGCCTTTGCGTTGTTTGCAAAGATAATTTCGCACTCTGCACCCATTTCGGTAACGAGTGAACGATAATACTCAACGTAATCAACACCCGTAAAGGTATGTTTTTCGTAACCAAAAAGTTCACGATATTTTTCTTCGGTTAAAACGTCTGAATACGGGTTAACACCCTTAGCATCAAGTTGCTCAAGCGAAATAAGATGGTTGCCAACTTCGTCCGAAGGATACGAAAGCATAATAACTACCTTTTTAGCGCCCTTTGCCATACCCCTTAAACATACCGAGAAACGGTTACGGGATAAAATCGGGAAAATGATACCGATGGTTTCGCCACCGAGTTTTGCCTTAACGTCTTTTGCAATATCGTCGATAGTTGCGTAGTTGCCTTGCGCGCGGGCTACAACAGATTCAGTCATAGCGACTACGTCTTTATCGTAAAATTTAACGCCTTCCTCTTTAGCTGCAGTTAAAAGGGTGTTAGTAACGATTTCAACAATGTCGTCGCCACTATTGATGATAGGAGCTCTTACGCCCCTAGAAACTGTACCAAACATACGTGCCATAATTATATACCCCTGTAAATGTTATCTTTTAATTTGGGCTTAACAACTAAACCTATAACATTATACCACTAAGAAGGAATTTTTTTCAATTTTTTTTAGTAAAAAAAGTATCCCCTTTACATAAAAATTTTTTATAGCGTTTTGTTTTAATATAAATATAATTTAACCATAATATTATCTACAATAATATGGTTTTATTTTGATAATTAATACCAAGTAAAATTTTACATTAAAAAAGCCGATTGATATCGGCTAAAATACAAAATGACTACTACCAGTCTTCCTTAATATATTTACAGGGCTGTTTTACGTCGTCGTAATAATCGAAATAGTTTTGCCTATCGTCGATATTATCGAGCGTTTCTTCCATCTCTTCTTCAGGGATAACGCCGTCGTCGTCTAAGTTGTCGCTAAGCTTCATCAAATCTAATAAAGACATATCTCGCCCTCCTTTTTAGTTAATTATAACCATAATTATTAAATAATAAAAGCGTTTTTGCATAAAAATAACTTTCTTTTGCAAAAACTTTAAAAAATCATTAAAATATTTTAAAAAACCGTTAGATTTATATCTATAATTATAGTACAATATATCTATAAAACAGTTTTTAGTTAAGGTGAATTATGGATATTAAAAATTTGATTAACAAACCTATCTTTTTTGAAAGAAACAGAGTATATCGTATCTACAAAGGTGGTATGCCTTATAAAGACCTTTTTAACGATGGTTATGACGACGGTACTGATAATATGTTTCCGGAAGAGTGGATTTGCAGTAAAGTTAAAGCGATAAACCCTAAATATTTTGGACCCCGTGATGGTGTTTCGGTAGTAAAAGGTACAAATTTGTTTTTTGACGATTTACTTAAAAACTACCCTAACGAGCTTGAAGGCCCACGCAAATACGACTGCTTAGTTAAATTTTTAGATAGCGCGGTAAGACTGCCTTTCCAGGTGCATCCGAATAAAGAGTTTTCTAGAAAATATTTTAACAGTGAATACGGCAAAACCGAGGCGTGGCTTGTGGTTGCAACACGTCCTGGTGGCAAACTTTACTTTGGCTTTAAAGATAAAATCACTAAAGAACAATTATCTGCTTTAGAAGAACAAAGTGAAGTAGAAAAGGATATTATGGGCAACCTTTTAGCAGGCGTTGACGCTAAGCCCGGTGATATTTGGCTTATTAAAGCAGGCTTAATACATGCTATAGGCGCTGGCTGTACTATTGTTGAAGTTCAAGAACCTACAGATTTTACTATTCAACCCGAAAGATGGTGTGGTGATTACCACATTAGTTATGAAGAAGAATATATCGGTTTAGAAAAAGACGTTGCTTTAGATAGTATTAACTATGATATTTACGGAGATGCTGCTAGGCTTTACGCTACGGTAAATCCCAAAGTGGTTATCGATACCGATACTTATAAAAAAGAAGCGCTTATTACGTACGACGATACTACTTGTTTTGCTGAAAACCGTCATACCGTAAAAAACGGCGGAATCTTTACCCTTGACTACGCACCGTCGGTATATATCTGCGTAGACGGTAACGCTAAAATTGTTGGCGACGGGTATGAAAAATTGGTTAAAAAAGGTGATTATTTTTATCTACCTTACGTTGCTGAAGGCAAATTTAAGATAACTTCCGACACGTGCGCTACCTTTATAGAGTGCTTACCAAGTAAACAAGATTAATATTAAGCCCCCAAACGGGGCTTTTTATTTTGCCTAAATTATAAATTATCCTATAACTATCTTATATTGACAAGCGTATGTTTTAATGATATAATAACCAAAAGACTTTTTGGTGGATTATGTTAAATAAATTATCTTTACACTCCTTTTTAAAAAGCATAGGCATTAAAAATACAGACACTGTGCTTATACATACTTCTTATAAAAGCCTAGGTGGATTTGAAGGTGGCCCAGACGGTTTTTTAGATGCTTTTATTAGTTATTTAGACGACGGGCTTTTTATTGTACCCACCCACACTTGGGCAAACGTAAATAAAGATAACCCCGTATACGAAGTAGATAAATCTATCCCCTGTATAGGCGTAGTGCCTACAATCGCCGCTTTTAAAAAAGAAATGGTTAGATCTTTACACCCCACCCACTCTGTAGCAGTTTATGGTAAACGCGCGCTAGATTTTATTAAGGGGGAAGAACTGTCCGAAACCCCCTGCCCCAAAAACGGCGTTTGGGATAGGCTTTATAAAGAAAACGCCACTATATTACTTATCGGTGTTAAACTTAACCGTAACACGTATATGCACGTCTTTGACGAAAGTTTTAATTTGCCAAATAGACTTAGTAAACCATTTAATATAACGGTAAAAGATAAAAACGGCGTAGTACGTACAGGTCCGTTTTATCCACACAACGGCGCTTTTAGTGAATATTTTATAAACTACTACCCCGCATTAGAGTTTGCTAATGCAATTAAATATGCCCGCCTTGGCGACGCTATTGTTGAAGTTTTTAACGTTAAAAAAGGTACGGACTTAATTAAACATATTTTATCTAAGACAACTTTTGACGTTGGCGATGATTATAAAACCATACCCGAAAGTTTATATAACGACTTTAAATAATTAAATACCCCGTAAACAAAAATGTTTACGGGGTTTTTTATAGTTGATTTTACGGCTCGATAAACTTCTTTTTATCGTCGTGGCAAATTCTTTGTGCGCTAAAACGACCACTCATAACAGCGGACGGCAAGCCACCACTTTGCACGATATACTGCCCTGCTAAAATAAAGTTTTTAAGACCCTTTATCCTGCCGTTTTGCATTAAAGATTTTCCTTTTTTAGTATGCACAAAACCTTGGAAAGACCCATGACGGGAGTTAAGATATCGTTCGTAAGTGCAAGGGGTAACTACGTCGATAACTTTAAGATCGTCGGCAACATCGGGATAAACCTGTTTTGCTAAAGATAAAAACAATTCGCCAATACGGGATTTTTCCTCTTTATAGTTGCCTGAATTTTTAATATTTTTCCAGTAATAATACATGTTATCATCACCATGTAAAGACACTTGAATAACGCAATAATTATCGGCGCCTTTTACAGTTTTATCGTAACCGTAATTACGGAAAGATAGATACTTATACTCTTTGTCTAAAACAATAGGTTCATCCAACTCTATTTTGATAGATAAACTTGTATCCTTAACCGTGTTGGGGCATTTAATTGCCACAGCAGTATAAGTATAAATCGGGTAGATTTTTTCGTTAGCCAAACGCATATCAAACTTTTTATCATGATACTTATTTTCTAATAAATCTACCAAACAATGCTCAACGGGTGTCGTAGAAACAACCCAGTCGCTATATAAAACTTCGTCATTAGTAAGTAAAACACCCTTTGCGACGTCGTTATCGATAACAACTTTTTTAACCGAAATACCTTTGCGTATTTTGCCACCAAGACTTAAATATCTTTCTTCCATACGCTTAACCACGCCTAAAGAACCACCTTCTGGTATACCAGCATCGTCGGCAGAAATATGCCCTAACATATAAAGCATACTCATTAAATTATAGTGTGGTGCCATAAAGTCGCACATAGATTGACGCAACGCTTCGTTTTTAAACCTATTAGCG
The DNA here is from genome assembly GCA_017624285.1 of Clostridia bacterium. GTDB lineage: Bacteria > Bacillota > Clostridia > Christensenellales > Borkfalkiaceae > UBA11475. The sequence continues at coordinate 22,273 of JAGANI010000020.1, read as the reverse complement.
TAATCCTCTGGAGATATTTTTGAGGTTTTACTAACCAACGGATATACCCCACCCAAAGTAAACGCTACTTTTAATAGGTCGAAAAGATTCATAAGTTCTACCGGTTTAAAACAAGGTGGATTTACCTTTTGAAACTTTTTAACCAGTTTTGCAAAACGTCTAATTTCTTTTTCATCCTCGGGGGCAAAAGCAATAAGTTCTTTTTGGAACTTATCTAAATCCGAATACAAAATAAAAGATTTATCGCCAAACTTAAATTTAAATAAATCGTCCTGTTTAAAAATGACGGTATCTTTATTGATAGCATTGACGTCTAACCAAATTTTATTTAAATCCGAGCCGTTTTTTACACCAGATAGCCAATGTATACAACCGTCGATATAACAACCGCTTCTCTCCCAGCCGATACACGCACCACCAGCCACAACGTTTTTTTCAATAATCTCGGTTTGGTAACCATTAAACTGTAAATACGTACCTGCCGCAAAACCAGCAACGCCACCACCGATAATAATAACTTTTTTCATACGCACCAACTTTATTTATTACGTTTTTATTATGCATATTATTTTATTTTTTGTCAAGCCAATATAAAATGTTGACGTGCGTTGTACAAAAAACGTTAATTTATTATATGTTAAAAATTAAAAAGACGGCAAAAGCCGTCTTTTTTTACATCGATTGATGGATAGTTCTTGAAATAACGTCGTCTTGTTGCTCTTTACTTAACTTAATAAAGTTAACTGCATAGCCCGAAACCCTTATAGTTAATTGTGGGTATTTTTCGGGATGGGCTTGTGCGTCTAAAAGAGTATCCCTATTAAACACGTTAACGTTTAAGTGGAAACCGTTTGAAAGCACGTAGCCGTCAAGCATATTTACTAAATTTTTGATTTGTGTGGATTTTTCTTTGCCGAGCGACGCAGGCGTTACCGAGAAGGTGTTTGAAATACCGTCCCTAGAATAATCGTACGGGATTTTAGCAACGGATTCAAGCGAAGCAAGCGCACCGTGTGTATCTCTGCCGTGCATCGGGTTAGCGCCTGGGGCTAAAGGTTCACCAGCGCGACGACCGTCGGGGGTATTGCCTGTTTTTTTGCCGTATACTACGTTTGAAGTTATAGTTAAAATCGACGTGGTAGGCTCGGAATCGCGATAGGTTTTGTACTTTTTGATCTTATTCATAAAAGTTTTAACAAGCCATACTGCAATATCATCAACCCTATCGTCATTGTTGCCGTATTTGGGATAATCGCCTTCAACCTTAAAGTCGACAATCATGTTTTCGTCATTACGGATGGGGTATACTTTAGCGTATTTGATTGCCGAAAGCGAATCTACCGCGCAAGATAAACCTGCAATACCCGTCGCAAAAAACCTATGCACTTTAGTATCGTGTAAAGCAAGTTCTAAAGCTTCGTAAGAGTACTTATCGTGCATATAATGGATTAGGTTAAGCGTGTTAACGTAAAGGCGCGCAAGCCACTCCATCATATTGTCGTATTTAGCAATTACTTCATCATAATTTAATGCCCCGTCCCCCGTGATAGGAGCGTATTCGGGCGAAACTTGTAAGTGCTTACCAGTCTTTTTATCAAGGGTTAATTCGTCCTTGCCACCATTTAAAGCGTATAATAGACACTTTGCTAAATTAGCCCTTGCCCCAAAGAATTGCATATCTTTACCTTGACGCATACAACTTACACAACAAGCGATACAATAATCATCACCCATACGTGGACGCATTAAATCGTCGCTTTCATACTGAATTGCGGAAGTTTTAATGGAAATCTCAGCACAATAATTTTTGAAATTTTCAGGTAATTTTTCCGACCAAAGTACAGTTAAGTTAGGCTCTGGCGCAGGTCCTAAATTTTCAAGCGTACGTAATACCCTAAAAGAAGATTTAGTAACCAAAGTCCTGCCGTCGACACCCATACCACCGATGGATTCCGTTACCCAAGTGGGATCACCAGAGAAAAGCTCGTTATACTCTTTAATACGCATAAACTTGATTATACGTAACTTCATAACGAATTGATCGATAAGTTCTTGCGCTTCTACTTCAGTTAAAACACCGTTTTTAAGATCACGCTCGATATAAATATCTAAAAAGGTAGAATTTCTACCAATACTCATAGCAGCGCCGTTTTGGTCTTTAACAGCAGCCAAATAACCAAAGTATACTGCTTGAATAGCTTCTTTTGCACTAGTAGCCGGTTTAGAAATATCTATGCCGTAGCTAAGCGCCATTTCTTTTAATGCCTTTAATGCTTTAATTTGGTCGGCAACTTCTTCCCTTGCGCAGATTAAAGTTTCAACCATATCGCCGTTTAAGTTGAGTTTATCTTGTTCCTTTTTTTCGATAAGATAATCCACACCGTATAGTGCAACACGGCGGTAGTCGCCAACAATTCTACCCCTACCATAAGTATCAGGTAAACCTGTTAATATGTGGGCAGTTCTTGCCAAGCGCATTTCAGGCGTGTAGGCGTCGTAAACTGCGTCGTTATGGGTTTTACGATACTTTTTAAAAGACTCTTTAATGTCTTTAGAAAGCTCGTAACCATACATATTAAGGGCTTGTTCAGCCGTACGGATACCACCAAAGATGTGCGACGGTCTTTTGAAGGGCTTATCCGTTTGTAACCCAACGATTTTTTCTAAATCCTTATCAAGATAGCCAGGACCGTGGCTAGTGATTGAAGAAGCCGTTTCCGTATCGGCGTCAAGTACGCCGCCTGCATCCCTTTCTTTTTTAGAATAATCTAAAACGATATCCCAAAGTTTTAAAGTATCTTCGGTTGCGGGTGCTAAAAAAGAAGCATCGCCATCGTAAGGAGTATAATTTAATTGTATAAAGTCTCTGACGTCGATTTCGTCAGACCAGTTGCCTAATTTAAAACCTTTCCAGCCTTCGTACTTCATATACTTCTCCTATAAAAATTAAAGCAAAATATCCTTAATAGCTAAAACAGTTTCTTCCGACGGGGGTAAAACGTCTTCAAGCGAATAAGGTATATTTAATTCGGTATACTTGTGCTTACCCATTGTGTGATAGGGTAAAACTTCAAACTTATCGATACATTTAAAATTATTAGCGTAATTTTTAAGCGCCTTTGCATCTAAAATATCATCAGAAAGCGTCGGACAAACTACGTAACGTATCCAAGTTTTTTTGCCTTTTGCGTCTAAAAACGCCAAAAAATCTAACGTGTGTTTATTAGATTGCCCCGTAATAATACGGTGTTTGTCGTCATCAATATGCTTGATATCAAGCAAAAATAAATCGACGTATTTAATAAGATTAAGATGTTTTTCAACCGAAGTTTCGTCGCCCACGTTAAAAGTAAAACCCGTAGTATCAACTGCAACGTGCAAACCGTTTTCTTTTAACAATTTAGCAGTTTCGGTTACAAAATCAATCTGCTCAAGCGGTTCACCACCAGAAAAGGTTACACCACCGTTTTTTATATAGTTTTTATATTTAAGCGCTAACTGACAAGCAGCTTCTGGGGAAAGCACCTCCCCACGGTTAAAAAACCAAGTATCTGGGTTATGGCAATACTTACATCTAAACTTGCATCCCGATAAAAAGAAGACGAACCTTATACCAGGGCCGTCAACCGCACCGAACGATTCAGTTGAATGTACGTATCCATTAGCCATATCGTCCTCCGCTGTAATATTGTAACACAAGATATAGTATTTTTGCAAGTGAAAAAGCACAATTTATTGTACAATATTGCAAAAATATTATTTTGCCGTTTTTTTGTAAAAAATTTGGGTTTTTTTGCCATATGCAATTTTAATACAAAACGCAAGAAAACACAAGAAAAAAAGCCCCAAAACTACAAAGAAAATTAAAATATTTTTATAAAATAATAAACCTAAAAAATTTATTATAAGCGCAACGAAGTACGCCGTGATAAACCAAACAATTATAGGAAAAATTAGTTTATACTTTTTACCAATTAAATTTTTGACCGAGATAATTGCACTTAAACACGGTGGATAAAAGGACACGAAAGCCAAAAAGCCGTAGGCTGAAAAATCATTTAAAAAGCACCTATCAAGGTTTACACCCGACAACGCGCTAACGATACCTTCTCTTGCAAATATCCCTGAAAAAAGCGATGCAACGGCTTCCCACCCTAAAAAGCCCAACGGCTTAAATATAAATAGAATATAGCGCGAAATTTCCTTAAGCATCCCACCAGATAACGAGCCTACGTAGTTAAATTTAAATGAAAACGACGACAACACCCAAATTATAATATTTGTTATAGCTATGATACTGCCTGCTTTAATTAAAAAACTTTTAACTTTTTCAGATAAAACCCTAAACACGTCTTTTACCGTCGGCGTCCTAAACGTGGGTAATTCCATTAAAAACCCAAAATCACCACTACCGTATACCCCCGTTTTAGAAAATATACTACCTAAAACGCATATTAAAAGTATTGATAAAAGATAAATTGAAACCGTTATTATATACGGATAGGGCGAAATTATCGTGGCTAAATAGTTTATAACCACAAGCTTTGCGCTACACGGCATAAACGCCGTTAAAAGCGCCGTACGGTTGCGTTTTGAACTGTCTTCTATAATTTTAGTAGCCATTACACCGGTAACGGTACAACCGCAACTTATTATAAAAGGCATGATAGATTTACCCGATAGCCCTACGCTGGAGAGTAACTTTTCCATTAAAAAAGCGATGCGCGCAGTATAACCAGTATACTCAAAAAAGGATAAAAAGATAAATACAACCAAAACGTTAGGTAAAAATCCTATAACCGAAAAAGCCCCTTTTAAAACACCGTCGGTGATAAAATCCGACAGCACGTATAAACCATACTTTTTTGCAATTAACGTGCTTACTGAGTTAATAGCTAAATCAAACAACTTATCTAAATAACCACTAATAAAGCCACCAACCTTGTCCGATACGTAAAAAGTAATAAAAAGCGCTAATGCTAAAATCAAATACCCCGCTTTGGATAGCAAGACTTTATCTAACTTTTCAGTAATGGTTTCTGCCTTCGTTTTTTTGTAATTTACGCACCCGTCCACCACCTTTTTGATATATTCAAGCGTAAAAATACTATTGTCTGCCTTTGGTGGCGCAACGTTTTTAACGACTAACTTTATAAGTTTATCCAGGTTGATGTTTCGTTTTGCAGATATACCAATCACAGGCACGCCTAAAGCCTTAGAAAGGGCGTCAAAATCGACGTTTATGCCGTTTTTAACTAACTCGTCGTAAAAATTAACAGCAACCGTAATAGGCTTTTTAAGCCTTAATAACTCACAAACAAAATAAAGACTACGCTCTAGTTTAGTGCCGTCTACAACCACAATAATACCGTCGCATTTAATTGTTTTTAACGCTGTGATTGCAACGGTATCATCAACAGACAACGTTGCAGTAGAATACGCCCCAGGTATATCAGTAAAAGTTATGCTTTTATCTTTTTTGTATACCCCTTCTTTAAGCGATACCGTTACGCCAGAATAATTACCAACCCTTTCGTTTAAGCCAGTAAGCGCATTAAATAAAGTGGTTTTGCCACAGTTAGGATTTCCTGCTAATAAAAATTTCATATAATCACCTTTATGTAAATATATGTGCTTTTACCCTGTTATATTACGTAAAATCCACCGCCCTATTGACAAAACAATATTTTTTATTGTAAAATAATTGTATATAGAAGTTAGGTTGCGAAAAAACTTTTTATATGCTTAACTTTAATATTTGTTATGCTTGCGACTTCTTGCCAAGCAACTTGCACGTAAAAAACAAACAAGCCCCCGAACGGGGGCTGTTTTTATGCAAAAAAACTTAAAATTATGTTTCAATAAAATATGCAAATATAACGGTTATAAATAAAAAAAGGTCATCAAAGATGACCTTTTATTTATTAAAATAATTAGATAAGTTCGATGATTGCTACTTCAGCAGCGTCGCCCTTTCTTGGACCGCATTTTAAGATTCTGGTATAGCCACCACCTTGACCGAGTTCTTCTTTTCTTGCTGCGTATTTAGGAGCAATTTCGTTGAAGAGTTTTTCGATAAGCGGGTGTTTGATATCCTTAGTTCTTGCTTTAAAATCAGCCTTGCTTTCCTTAAATGCTCTTTGTTCTTGTAAATCGAATAAAGAACTCATTAACTTTCTTCTTGCAGCTAACTTCTTGGGGCCGTCTTTAACGATAGTAACGTTAACTTCTTTACCCTTTTCGTTAACTTCAGTCTTTTTAATTTCAACGTTATCAGTGTAAGTGTTAATTGCTAACGTGATAAGTTTTTCGGTATAAGAACGGGTTTCTTTTGCTCTGGTAACGGTGGTTTCAATTCTGCCGTTCCAAAGTAAATCGGAAGCAAGATTGCGGAGCATAGATTTTCTATGTGCGGTTTTAACGCCTAACTTTCTTGGCATATTATTAATCCTCCTTGTCCTTTAAGCTTAAGCCTAAACTTTCGAGTTTAGCGATAACTTCGAGTAACGATTTTTTACCCAAGTTTCTAACTTTAAGCATATCGTCTTCTGTCTTTTTGATTAAATCGTCGACAGTGTGAATATTTGCTCTCTTTAAGCAGTGGTAAGATCTTACTGTTAAATCTAAATCTTCGATAGCCATTTCTAAAATCTTGGTCTTTTTATCTTCTTCCGGCGGTACTAAGATACCGATGTTGCCGACTTCAGATAAATCAACGAACATTCTGATATGTTCTTCCATGATTTTTGCTGCTAACGAAACGATGTCCCTGCCGCTGAAAGCGCCGTTTGTCCAAACTTCTAAAATAAGTTTGTCGTAATCAACGGATTCGCCTACACGGGAGTTTTCAACATTGTAGCTTACCTTCTTAACGGGAGTGTAGATGCTGTCGATAGCGATACTGTCTATTACGTCCGTTTTATTATATTTAGCATCCTTGTAGCCTCTACCACGACCAATGATGAGTTCTAAATCAAGTTTAGCGCCTTCTGCTACGGTGCAAATATATAAATCGGGATTGAGGACTTCAATTTCGGCATCCATTTCGATATCCTTAGCGGTAACTACTGCAGGACCTTCTTTATAAAGTCTAACAGTCTTTTTGAAGTCTTGATCTAACGATGCAGTCTTAACGTTAACAAGTTTAAGGTTAAGAACAATATCGGTTACGTCTTCTTTAATACCAGGTACGGATTGGAATTCGTGCTTAACGACGCCGTCAGCGAACTTAATGTTCTGGATAGCGGCACCGGGGAGAGCCGATAATAAAATCCTTCTTAAAGCGTTGCCGAGAGTAAGACCGAAGCCTTTTTCTAAAGGTTCAACAACTATTTTGGCATAACTTTTTTCTTCATTTTCTTCCACAGCTATTTTGGGCATTTCAATTTCCATCATAATGAAAAAATCCTCCTTGATAAATAGTTTTGATATAGAAAACCGAGAGAATTCTTTCCCATGGTGTGGAGCCGTAGGGTTTCCCCTCCCGATTTCCCATCAAATATGAATAATATTTGTTTGCGATATAACGCAATAAGCCAAATAAAATATTATTTCGAATATAATTCGACGATTAAGTTTTCCTTAATTTGTGCATCTACGTCTGCTCTTTCAGGTAAGCAGATGATCTTACCGGATAAAGTTTCAGGATTGAATTCAAGCCATTTGGGCATAGCGCCAACCTTCATCTGTTTGATTTCGGTAAAGTACTTGTTGTCCTGTTTGCTTTCCTTAACAGCGATAACGTCGCCAGCCTTAACGATGTAAGATGCGATGTTAACCTTTTTACCATTTACGGTAAAATGACCGTGCGTAACAAGTTGTCTTGCTTGACTTCTTGAAGAACCGATACCCATCCTGTAGATAACGTTATCAAGTCTTCTTTCAAGTAAAGAAAGCATGTTATCACCGGTGATACCCTTTTGACGGTCAGCTTGTTCGTAATATTTTCTGAACTGACCTTCGAGTACGCCGTAAATTCTCTTAACCTTCTGTTTTTCACGAAGTTGTAAGCCGTATTCGGAAATTTTCTTTCTGTCTGCACCGTGCTGACCAGGAGCAACGGGTCTCTTTTCAAATGCGCAAGTAGCTTTAAAGCATCTTTCGCCTTTTAAGAATAACTTTTGACCTTCACGTCTGCATAAGCGACATTTAGATTCTGTATATTTAGCCATTTATCGTTCCTCCGTTAAATTCTACGCTTTTTGGGCGGTCTGCAACCATTGTGCGGAATCGGTGATACGTCTTCGATAAGGGTAACGTCTAATTCGCAATTAGCGAGCGCTCTGATAGCAGATTCTCTACCAGCACCAGGACCCTTAACGTAAACTTCAACAGTTCTTAAGCCGTGTTCTTTTGCTGCTTTTGCTGCGGTTTCAGTTACCATTTGCGCTGCAAACGGGGTAGCTTTTCTTGAGCCTTTTAAGCTTAAGCAACCAGAACTGCACCAAGAAATGGTGTTACCTTGCATATCGGTAATAGTTACAATAGTGTTGTTAAAGGACGACTGAATGTGTACTTGACCTTTGTCGACCTTTTTAATATCTTTACGTTTTTTAATAATCTTTTTCTTTACAGCCATAATTTACCTCCGATTATTTAGAAACAGTCTTCTTCTTAGCGACTGTACGACGAGGACCTTTTCTAGTTCTCGCGTTTCTCTTGGAGCTTTGACCGCGTACGGGTAAACCTTTTCTATGTCTTACCCCACGATAGCAGCCGATTTCCATCAAGGTTTTGATGTTAAGGCTAACTTCGCTTCTTAAATCACCTTCGACTCTTAAATTGTGTTCGATATATTCTCTTAATTTAGAGATATCGGTTTCCGTTAAATCTTTAACTCTGGTATCAGGATCAACGCCAGTTTCTGCAAGAATCTTTTTAGACGTTGCTAAACCAATACCATAAATGTAAGTAATACCTATTTCAACCCTTTTGTTGTTAGGTAAATCTACACCGGCTATACGTGCCATTAAATGTTCCTCCGTTATAATTTTGTTTGTTTTATAGTAACTACCGTGGCTTTAGCGTTGTGGAAAATTTGCTTTTATCCACGGATAGAGTGTTTTTAAGTTTACGAAAAACTTAAAGCATTAGTTAATTAACCTTGTCTTTGTTTGTGGTTTTTGTTTTTAGAACAAATTACCATAACCTTGCCGTTTCTTTTGATAACTTTACATTTATCGCACATAGGTTTAACTGATGGTCTGACTTTCATATTGTTTCTCCTTATAAAATTAAGTTTATGCGTTAGTTTTTGCTACGCCAGATTATTCTGCCTTTGGTAAGGTCGTACGGACTCATTTCGAGTTTTACGCTGTCGCCCGGGATAATCTTAATATAGTTCATACGTAGTTTACCCGATATATAAGCCTTGATTACGTATCCGTTTGAAAGCTTTACTAAGAATTCTGCATTTGGAAGCGCTTCTTGAATAACGCCTTCGGCTTCTATTACGTCGTCCTTTGACATAAACTGTCCTCCATTTTTATTTGGGAAAGGATTTATTAAAACCTTTCGCGTTGGTTGCTCGGAAAAACTTCCGTCGCCACCTGATTTTAATATGCTTTACGTGTTTTCCCCATTAAAGGGTAAGTACTTCAACACCGTCTTCGGTGATTGCCACCGTGTTTTCGTAATGGGCTGACGGCAATCTATCGCGTGTAACCACACCCCACCCGTCGCTTAAAAAGTCCAACTTGTGCGTACCCATGTTTATCATAGGTTCGATACAAATTACCATACCCTCTTTAAGCCTGATACCCGTGCCTTTGTGACCAAAGTTTGGGATATTTGGGTCTTCGTGCATATCTACACCGATACCGTGTCCAACAAAGTCCCTTACAACGGAAAACCCGTTGCTTTCTGCATGGGTTTGTATGGCGTGTCCAATATTGCCTATCGGCGCGCCTATACCAACTGCGTCTAAGCCTTTGAAGAAACACTCTTTAGTGACTTCAACAAGTTTACGTTTTTCGGATGAAACGTTGCCCACCATAAACGTCCTTGCTGCGTCGCCGTGAAACCCGTTATACAACGCGGTGATATCCACGCTAACGATTTGCCCGTCTTTTATTACTACGTCATCAGAAGGTATACCGTGTACGACCATTTCTTCAACAGAGATACACGTTGATGCTGGAAAGCCGTAGTATCCAAGGCAAGCAGGATACCCACCCACGCTAATTATGTAATCGTGGGCAATGGTATCGAGTTCCTTAGTAGTCATACCAACCTGTATCTTTGATTCGATAAGGTCGAGTGTGTCTTTGACGATTTTTGAAGCGTCTCTCATGGCGTTGATTTCCGCCATAGTTTTGATTTTAATCATTTTCTACTGCCTTGACGATATCACCGAAGATATCTTCGATATCCTTATCACCATCGATATTTACGAGTAAACCTTTGCCGAGATAAAAATCTGCAAGCGGTCTGGTTTGCGCGTTATAAACGGCAAGTCTTTCGGTAACCGTCTCTTCATTATCGTCCGCGCGGTGATAAAGCTCTTTACCGCAAGTGGGGCAAACTTTTGTATCGCCAATAAAGTCGATATGGAAAGTACCGCCACATGCTAAACAACTGCGCCTGCCGATAACTCTTTTTACAATTCTGTCCGCGGAAACTTCAAGATTAATTACGTAATCAATCTTAGCGAACTTTTCAAGAGCTTCTGCTTGTGAAATAGTTCTTGGGAAACCGTCAAGCAACACGCCGTTAGCGCAATCAGGACGAGAAAGGCGTTCTTCTACCATACGGATAGTTAAATCATCCGGAACGAGATGCCCTTCGTCGATATACGTCTTAGCGATGATACCTAAACCAGTTTGATTTTTAATATTTTCCCTAAAAATGTCGCCCGTGGAAATGTGTGTAAGGGAATATTTTTCCGCTATACGGGTTGCCTGGGTCCCCTTACCGGAGCCAGGCGCCCCTAACAGTATAATGTTCATATTAGTTTATTTTAAGAAACCTTTATAGTTCTTCATCATGATTTGAGATTCCAAAGCTTGGTTGAATTCAAGTGCTACGGATACGGTAATTAAAAGACCCGTTGCGCTGAACGCACCACCTAATTGAGGTGCTACCCAGTTAAGAATTAACGACGGAATTAATGCTACGAGTGCGAGATAAATTGCGCCGAATAAAGTAATTCTGTTTGAAATCTTTTTAAGATGGTCTGCGGTAGGTTTACCAGGTCTGATACCAGGGATGAAACCACCGTTTTGTTGGATACTTTTACTGATGTCGTCCGGATTGAACTGCATCTGTTGATAGAAGTATGCGAAGAATAAGATAAGTAAGCATAAAAGTACTTGATATAATACGCTTTGCATACCTACCCATTTAGTCCACCAATCATAGAAACCATTACCTGCACCTAAACCGAAAATGTTCATGATAAGTTCAGGGAAGGAAAGGATTGCAAAAGCGAAGATAAGAGGCATAACGCCGGACGAATTTACCTTAATCGGAATATTTGTCGAGCTGCCACCATACATCTTTCTGCCTTTTACTTGTTTAGCGTACTGAACGGGGATTTTTCTTTCAGCGCTGTCAACTGTAACGATAGCAGCAAATACTAAGATAGCAATAACAATGAAACCGATTAATTGCCATACTTCAAGTTTGTTGCTTACGCTGTCAACGCCGATACCAGAAATTTGACCGGTAATAGCAGTACCTGCGGTAGCAATAATACCAGCAAAGATCAACATAGAGATACCGTTAGATACACCGTAATCGGTGATTCTTTCGCCAAGCCACATAGTGATTGCAGCGCCTGCGGTATAAACGCATACTAAGAACGCATAACTTAAGAAGTTAAGGAACTTACTGTCGCCATTGATGTTAAAAATTTGCGTGGTGTTAATGTAACCACCTTGGATACCTACACCGATAATAATACCTACTGCTTGTGCAATTGCTAAAACTAAGGTAACGTACCTCGTGATTTTTGCAATTTTCTTTCTGCCTTCTTCACCTTGTTTAGAAAGTCTTTCTAAACTGGGGATAGCGTAGGCTAAGAGTTGAACGATAATTGACGCGTTGATATACGGGCCGATACCCATAGCGAATAACGTACCGTAAGTCAAAGCACCACCGGTTACCGCACTCATAATTTGGAAATAAGTGTATTCCTGCATAACCTCGTTCATCATAGACATACCAGGAACAGGAATATAGCACCCTAATCTGTAAACGAATAAAAGAGCAAGAGTTATTAAAATCTTGTTTCTAATTTCCTTTACTTTAAATGCTTTAATTAACGTTTGAAACATTTTCGCCCTCCGTTGATGAATTATTCAACTTCTACTTTACCGCCAGCTTTTTCAATAGCTTCTTTAGCAGAAGCAGAGAATTTAGCTGCTTTTACGGTTATAGCAACGTTGATCTCACCGTTACCGAGGACCTTTAAGCCTGCATTGTCTTTAATTTCTTTAATGAGGCCCTTTTCAAGTAATAAAGCTTTATCTACTACCGTACCTGCTTCAAAACCGTTTAAAACGGTAAGGTTAACGATAGAATAAACCTTTCTAAAATTGTTATTGAAGCCACGTTTTGGTAAACGTCTAGTTAAAGGCATTTGACCACCTTCAAAACCAACCCTTACGCCACCACCGCTTCTTGCCCATTGACCTTTGTGGCCTTTACCGGAGGTCTTGCCTAAGCCAGAACCGATACCTCTACCAAGTCTTTTAGAGGAAGTAACGGCGCCGACTGCCGGCTGTATAGTATCTATTCTCATAATATTTACTCCTTTAATTGATGATTACTTTACTTCTTCAACAGTAACCATATGGCTTACTTTTGCAATCATACCTAAGATGCAATCGTTTGCCGGATGAACCTTGAAAGAACGAATCTTTTTAAGACCTAACGAAGCAACAACCTTCTTTTGGTTAGGTGTGCAAGCGATAGTGCTTTTAACGAGAGTAACTTTTATCTGTTTAACTTCTACATTCTTTTTAGCCATGATAAATCTCTCCTTAACCGTTAATTTCTTCCACAGTCTTACCACGAACAGCCGCAACTTCTTCGATAGTTCTTAAACCTTTAAGACCTTCTACTGCTGCTTTAACCATATTGATGGGGTTGTTTGAACCGTGAGACTTGGTTCTGATGTTTTTGATACCTACTGCTTCCATTACCGCACGTACAGGACCACCAGCGATTACACCAGTACCTTCACTAGCGGGCATCATAAGAATTGAACCCCTGTTGAAATTACCGATGATTTCGTGAGGAATAGTCGTACCAACGATGGAAACTTTAACCATACTTCTCTTTGCTCTTTGGGTAGCCTTTTCGATTGCTTCGGGAACTTCGTTCGCCTTACCCATTGCGTAGCCAATTTTGCCTGCACCGTCGCCAATAACAACGAGAGCAGCAAATCTCATATTTCTACCACCTTTTACAACCTTAGTTACGCGGTTTACACAGATAAGTTTCTTTACTAAACCGTCGTCTTCGGCTCTACGAGGTGCTCTGTTATTTTCTCTTGCCATAATAATTTCTCTCCGTTTTTATTTTGAATTCGACTTAGAATTTTAAGCCGCCTTCTCTTGCGCCGTCAGCCAATGCTGCTACTCTGCCTGTATAAAGGTAACCTGCTCTGTCGAAAACTACAGTTTCGATACCTTTTTCGATTGCTTTTTTAGCAAGTAAGATACCTACTTCTTTAGCTTCTTCAGACTTGGTTTTGCCATCTAAATTACCTTTGATTGCCTTGTCAAGTGTAGATGCGGTTACTAAAGTGTTGCCAGCAACGTCATCGATTAATTGTGCATAGATGTTATTTAAACTTCTGTATACACAAAGTCTCGGAGCGTTTGCAGTACCTTTGACCTTGCCTCTAACTCTGACATGTCTTTGTTTTCTGTCTGCGTTTTTATCGATTTTTGAAATCATTTTAATACTCCTGATTTAATACTTTTCGCCTTGCGGCACTCAGCAGGACAGGCGGATAAAATCGCCTACCCCACCAAAAGTAACTAAATGTTACTTGCCGGCAGTCTTACCTTCCTTACGTTCGATTACTTCATCACTGTAGTGGATGCCGTAGCCGTGGTAAGGTTCGGGTTTACGGATACTTCTAACAGTAGCCGCATATTGGCCGACTTTGGTTTTGTCGATACCGCTAACAACAACTTCGGTTTGAGAAGCAACTTCAAGCTTGATGTCGCTAGTTTCGAAGATGTCAACGGGGTGAGAATAACCAACGTTTAAGGTTACCTTGTTGCCCGACTTTGCTGCCTTGTAACCAACGCCTGCAAGTACGAGTTTCTTAGAAAAACCTTCGGTTACGCCTACTACCATGTTGTGGAGTAAAGCCCTGTATAAACCGTGTTTAGCCCTAACGTCTTTGTTATCGTTTGCTCTAGTAAGTGTAGCAACAGCACCTTCGATAGTGATGGTGATGTTTGCTGCATCATAATCCTGCGTAAGAGTACCCTTCGGGCCCTTTACAGTAATAATACCGTTATCTAATGCAACGGTTACACCTGCGGGAATAGCAACAGGTAATTTACCAATTCTTGACATAACCCGTTACCTCCTTACCAGATGTAAGCAAGAACTTCGCCGCCCTGATGAGCCTTTCTTGCTTCCTTATCAGTTAAAATACCTTTCGAAGTGGAAAGGATTGCAACACCTAAACCGCCGAGAACGCTGGGGATTTCATCACAACCAACGTATACTCTTAAACCAGGTTTGCTTACTCTCTTTAAGCCGGTGATAACCTTAGCACCGTTTGCGCCGTATTTGAGAGTAATTACAATTGTACCCTGAACGCCTTCTACAACCTTAACGTCAGCAACGTAACCTTCTTTTAATAAGATGTCAGCGATTGCTTTTTTGGTGTTGGAAGCGGGGATTTCTACAGTTTCGTGCTTTGCAAGTAAACCGTTACGGATTCTTGTAAGCATATCTGCTATTACGTCTGTCATATTAACTACCTCCGTTCTTACCAGCTTGCTTTCTTAACGCCAGGAATTTCACCCTTGTACGCTAAGTTTCTGAAACAAATACGGCAGATACCGTATTTTCTTAATACTGCGTGAGGTCTACCACAAATAGAACATCTAGTATATGCTCTTGTGGAGAACTTTGCAGGTTTCTGCTGTTTGTTAATCATTGATTTTTTAGCCATGTTATTAACTCCTTACCCTTACTTTGCCGCAAAAGGCATACCGAGTGCTTTTAAAAGTTCGTATGCTTCTTCATCAGTTTTTGCGGTCGTAGTGAAGCAAATATCGAAACCTCTTACCTTTTCAACCTGGTCATAAGAAATTTCAGGGAAAATAAGTTGTTCCTTTACGCCTAATGCGTAGTTGCCTCTACCGTCGAACGACTTTGTGGGAACACCACGGAAGTCCCTAACTCTCGGAAGAGCGATAGATACGAGTTTATCAAAGAACTCGTACATTCTGTTAGCCCTTAAAGTAACTTTAGCGCCAACAACCATACCTTCTCTTACTTTGAAGTTAGCGATGGATTTTCTTGCAAGTGTTTGTAAAGGCTTTTGACCGGAAATAGTCTTAAGTTCTTCTACTGCCTGCTGTACGCTTTTTGCATTGTCCTTTACGTCGCCAAGACCAGTGTTGATGGTGATCTTAACAAGCTTAGGAATTTCGTTTACGTTTTTATAATTGAATTTATCTTTTAAGTAAGTAACTACCTCGTTTTCATAACGAGCCCTTACTCTATTCATAGCTTCTGCCATAATAAATTTACCTCCCGTTATTAAGCGTTGGTTTCTTCAACCGTTGCTTCTGCTTTTTTAGCAGTTCTTTTCTTGGTAGCCGGCTTTTCAGCAGTTTCGCCTTCAGCCTTCTTAGTGGTTCTCTTTGTGGTTTTCTTTTCGGTTGCTACTTCACCTTCTACCTTTTTAGCAGTGGTCTTTTTGGTAGCTTTTTTAACTTCTTTCTTTTCAGCAACGTCTAAAACAGCACCGCACTTTTTGCAAACTCTAACCTTTTTGTCGCCTTCTACTTTGTAGCTAACTCTGGTAGCCTTATTGCAAGTAGGACAAACTACTAATACGTTAGATGCGTCGATAGGACCGGATTGTGATTTAATTTCACTTACCTGATTAGCGCTTCTTGCTTTGGTGTGACGTTTTTGAACGTTTACGCCGTCAACAACAACTTTGTTGGTTTTGGGCATAGCCACTAAAACCTTTGCGGTTTTGCCAGCGTCTTTACCGGAAAGTACCAATACAGTATCATTTTTCTTAATCTTCATAATGGTGTCTCCTTATAAAACTTCCGGTGCAAGGGAGATAATTTTCATATAATCCTTGTCACGGAGTTCTCTGGCAATCGGTCCAAAGATACGGGTACCGATAGGTTGTTTCTGACCGTCGATGATAACTGCTGCGTTTTCATCAAATCTGATATGAGTACCGTCAGGTCTTCTGATACCGCTCTTACTTCTTACGATAACTGCCCTGTAAACTTTACCTTTTTTAGCAGCACCGCCGGGGGTTGCAGTCTTAACGCTACATACGATAACGTCGCCGATGTTGCCGGATTTTCTAATAGAACCGCCGAGAACTTTAATGCACATTAATTCTTTAGCGCCAGAGTTATCTGCTGCTTTTAATATAGTCTGTGGTTGAATCATTAACTTCGGTCCTCCTTATTTAGCCTTTTCGATGATTTCGGCTACTCTCCAGTTTTTGTCCTTGGAAAGCTTCCTGGTTTCAACGATTAAAACCTTATCACCTACGCCACACGCGTTGAGTTCGTCGTGTGCTTTGAATTTATGGGTTTTCTTTACGGTCTTTTTGTATAACGGATGTTTAAATCTTTCTTCGATTGCAACAACAACGGTTTTGTCCATCTTATCCGAAACTACAACGCCGATTCTTTCTTTTCTTAAATTTCTTTCCATTGTTTATACCTCACTTACGCCTTTAATTCCTTCTGACGGAGAATGGTTTGCACTCTTGCAATATCTCTCTTGCAGTTTCTTAAAGACACAGGGTTTTCAAGCTGACCGGTAGCATGACGGAAACGAAGGTTGAATAATTCTTCCTTTAATTCTGCAAGCTTAACGTTCAGTTCTTGTTCGGATAAATTATGAAGTTCCTGAATTTCTTTTGCTTTCATTAATTTTCGTCTCCTTGTGCTTTATTTTCTAAATCGCTCTTTTTAACGAACTTAGTTTTGATAGGTAACTTGTGTGCAGCAAGACGCATAGCTTCTTTAGCAACTGCTTCGTCTACGCCTGCCATTTCAAACATGATCCTACCCGGTTTAACTACTGCTACCCAGTATTCTACTGAACCTTTACCGGAACCCATACGGCTGTCGGCAGGTTTTTTGGTGATAGGTTTGTGCGGGAAGATATCAATCCAAACCTTACCGCCTCTCTTGATAAATCTCGTCATAGCGATACGGGCTGCTTCAATCTGGTTGGATTTAATCCAAGCAGGTTCCATAGCCATAAGACCGTATTCACCGTAAGCAATTTGATTACCTTTGGTGCATTTACCGGTCATCCTACCACGATGAACTCTTCTTCTTTTAACTCTCTTCGGCATTAACATAATTATGCTTGGCCTCCTTCTGAAGGTTTCTTTGCTTTACCGATAACTTCACCCTTGTAAGTCCAGGTTTTGATACCGATTACACCGAAGGTGGTGTGTGCTTCTGCGAAACCGTAGTCGATATCCGCTCTTAAAGTTTGAAGAGGGATAGAACCTTCGTGATGACTTTCGGATCTTGCGATTTCTGCGCCGTCAAGTCTACCGGAAATCATAACTTTAATACCCTTGATACCACATCTCATAGCTCTACCGATTGCTTGCTTCATAGCACGACGGAAAGATGCTCTCTTTTCGAGTTGTGCAGCGATAGACTCAGCAACTAATTGAGCGTCGCAGTCAGGGCGTTTAACTTCAACAATGTTGATTGAAATTTGTTTACTACCAGTAAGTTTTGCAACGGTAGCTTTGATGATTTCAATTTCAGAACCTTGCTTACCGATAAGCACGCCGGGTCTACCGGTGTGAATGGTTACGATAAGTCTTTGAGCGGCTCTTTCGATAACAATCTTGCTGATTGCAGATTGATAGTATTTTTTCTTTAACGTATTACGGATTACGTTGTCTTCTTTAAGATATTTAGCGATGTCTTTTTTGGGAGCAAACCATTGTGTATCCCAATCTTTAATAACACCAACTCTTAAACCGTGTGGATTAACTTTCTGTCCCATAGCGTCCTCCTTAAGCCCTTGCGTCAAGTATCACAGTGATGTGACTTGTACGTTTCAAGATTCTGAATGCTCTACCCTGTGCTCTCGGCATAACTCTCTTAAGAGTGGGGCCCTGGTCAGCGTAGCAAGCAGCCACGTAAAGGTTGTCCTTGCTCATGCCTAAGTTATGTTCAGCATTAGCAGCAGCAGACATTAATACCTTTTTGATAGGTTCGGATGCAGACTTAGGAGTGTTTGCTAAGATAGCAACAGCTTCCTGATAGTTTTTACCCCTAATAAGGTTAAGAACGATTCTTACCTTGTAGGGAGAAATTCTAACGTGCTTAGCACAAGCCATAGGTCTCTTATCTTTATTTTCTTGAATTCTAAGAGTTTTCTCTCTCATATTTTTAGCCATAATGTTTTAAGACCTCCAATTAACGAGCCGACGTCGATTTTTCACCGGCGTGACCTTTGAACGTTCTGGTCGGTGCGAATTCACCTAATTTGCAACCTACCATATCTTCGGTTACGTATACCGGAACGTGCTTTCTTCCGTCGTATACTGCGATTGTATGACCAACCATCTGCGGGAAAATAGTAGATGCTCTGGACCAAGTCTTTAAAACTTTCTTTTCGTTCTTTTCATTAAGTTCTTCAATTCTCTTTAAGAGTTTGACTTCCACGTATGGACCTTTCTTAACACTTCTTGACATACTCTACTACCTCCTTAATTTATTCTTGTAACAATCATCTTGTCAGATGCTTTTTTATGCTTTCTGGTCTTATAACCAAGAGCAGGTTTACCCCACGGAGTAAGCGGACCGGGATGACCGATCGGTGAACGGCCTTCACCACCACCGTGCGGGTGATCACACGGGTTCATAACTACACCACGAACGGTAGGTCTAGTACCCATATGTCTGGTTTTACCTGCTTTACCGATTCTGATGATTTCGTGTTCTAAATTACCAACTTGACCGATAGTTGCTTTACAGGTTAAGAGAATATATCTCATTTCACCTGAAGGCATCTTAATCGTTGCGAAGTTGCCTTCCTTTGCCATAAGTTGTGCAGCCATACCTGCGGAACGCGCAATTTGACCACCTTTACCCGGTTGCATTTCGATATTGTGAACCATAGTACCAACGGGGATATTTGCAAGGGGAAGTGCGTTACCTACCTTGATATCTGCATCAGGGCTGGAAATAATCTTATCGCCAACGTTTAAGCCTACGGGGGCAAGGATATATCTCTTTGCGCCGTCTGCATAGCAAACGAGTGCGATATTAGCAGATCTATTTGGATCGTATTCAATAGTTTTAACAGTTGCGGGAATACCTACCTTATCTCTCTTGAAATCGATAATACGGTATTTACGTCTATTACCGCCACCGATATGTCTTACGGTGATACGGCCGGTGTTGTTTCTACCACCACTCTTTCTTTGGTCTTCGAGAAGTGATTTTTCCGGTTTTGTAGCCGTGATTTCTTCGTATGCATGTACAGTCATAAAACGACGCGCAGGCGAAGTCGGCTTATATCTCTTAATAGCCATTAGTTGTTTCCTCCGTTAATTAGGATAAAGAATCGAAGAATTCGATTGATTTGCTGTCTTTCTTAAGTTGAACGATAGCCTTTTTGTAGGAAGGAGTGAGACCCTGATGAGCGCCCATTCTTCTCATTTTGCCATCTACGTTTGCAGTGTTAACGTAATCTACCTTTACGCCGAATATTTCTTCAACAGCGAGCTTGATTTCCGTCTTGTTAGCGGATTTAGCAACAACGAAGGTGTACTTCTTGTTAGCGATACCTGCATAACTCTTTTCGGAAAGGATAGGTTTAATGATAATGTCGTGTGCTTTCATTATACTTCGTAAGCCTCCTCAATCTTCTTAACAGCTTCCTTGGTGATAACAACTTTTGCGTTTTTAACGATATCGTAAGTGTTAATTTGTTCTACCGGAATAGTGCTGATTTTCTTAATGTTTGAACTTGCTCTTAAAACGTTAACGTCGTTGTTGTCCATTACGAAAAGTACAGACTTTTCGAGATTGAAACTCTTTAAGAACGCTACCATTTCTTTAGTCTTACCGTTTTCGCTTACGAGTGAATCAACAAAGATAACTTCGTCGTCACGGATTTTTTGCGAAAGTGCGGAGAACATTGCAACTCTTTTTGCAGTGAGATTCATCTTCTTAGAGAAATCTCTGGGCTTTGGTGCGAATACTACGCCACCGTGAATCCATTGAGGAGAACGGATAGAACCTTGTCTTGCACGACCAGTACCCTTTTGTCTCCAAGGTTTAATACCGCCGCCTCTTACTTCACTTCTGGTAAGAGTGCTTTTAGTACCTTGTCTTTCGTTAGCGAGTCTCGTTACGATTGCTTGATGGATAACAGCCTCGTTGTATTCAATATTGAATAATTGTTCGTTTAATTCTAACGTGCCAACTTCATTGGCTTTCATATCAAATAATTTTACTTGCATAACTTTACTCCTTATTTAACGGTGGCTCTTATCGTTACGATGCCCTTAACAGGACCGGGAACTGCACCTTTGATTAAGAGTGCGTTTCTTGCAACGTCGACTTTTACGATTTCAAGGTTTTGGATTGTTACTTGTTCACAACCGTATTGACCTGCCATCTTCTTGCCTTTGAATACTCTCGACGGAGAACTGTTTGCACTCATAGAACCAACTTCTCTGTGTACAGGGCCTACGCCGTGGGTTTCTTTAAGTCTGTGGTTGTTCCATCTTTTGATAACACCGGTGTAACCGTGACCTTTAGTGATACCAGTTACGTCGATTTTATCGCCGTCAGCGAAGACGTCTACCGTTACCGAAGAACCTACTGCGTAGTCAGCGGTGTCGTCTACTCTGAATTCTCTTAATTCCTTTTGCGGATTTACGCCTGCTTTCTTGAATTGACCGAGCGCAGGTTTAGAAAGGTTCTTTTCCGCGGTTTCCACAAAACCGAGTTTTACTGCGGAGTAGCCGTCTTTTTCTACCGTCTTAATTTGAACTACGGGACACGGACCTGCTTCCACTACGGTTACGGGAATTACTTTGCCGTCAGCTGAAAAAAGCTGCGTCATACCTAACTTTTTACCAATGATTGCTTTATACATAGATAAAGTTCACCTCCATAAAATTTTGAAATGTTTTTACGCTTTTTTAGGAAAGCGTCACCTTGTCGCTTGATTAAGGATAAGCGTGTCCTTAACCGATTTTAACGCACGTGTGTGTGCTGTGTATGGGTTGTGCGTTAATTATCGGGATTTTACTTGATTAGAGTTTGATTTTGATATCTACGCCTGCTGGTAAGTGGATGCTATCTAAAAGCTTAACGTTGGGGCTGTAAATATCGATAAGTCTCTTGTGTGTTCTGATTTCGAATTGTTCTCTGCTGTCTTTATACTTGTGGGGAGAACGTAAGATGGTTACTACTTCTTTTTCAGTAGGAAGCGGAATAGGACCCGAGATTTTTGCGCCTGCTTTCTTCATCGTTTCAACGATTCTTGCAGCAGCTTGGTCGACCATGTCGTGATCGTAAGATACAAGTTTGATTCTAATTTTTTGACTTGCCATTTGTTGATACTCCTTTTTATACTAACGTTTTATTGATAACTTTGCCGTGTGTGTCGCATCAAACAGAAAAATAAAAAAATCATCCGCCGATACTTAAACCAATTTTAAGTCGCTGCGAATGACCGCCTATAAATCCGTAATATACGAAGTTAGTCGCAGAGGTCTTGCCTCTACATTTGTCATCGAAAATTATCTCCGCCAAAAGCGATTTGAGTAACTTTTCGACTCATCCCATTTCACACAGCCTGCTAATTGTATAACATCTTATGAAATAAGTCAAATGTTTTTACATACTTTTTTTAAGTTTTTTTCAAATGTTTTTTATGCGATACACACGGGTAAGTTTTCGTACGTGTTTTGCACCACAACATATACCGATTATCGATATAATTTTACCTAAATATTGTTATTTTTGCGATATTACCCACAATTTTTTACGAAAATATTTTTTTATTTTTTTTTGAAAAATTTTTTTATTTTTTTATT